>JAYUSX010000439.1:0-49826 GCA_043755475.1 Actinomycetota bacterium | reverse complement strand
GCTTCGTCAGCGCTTTCCGGAACGTCGGTGTCGTCGCATTCGTAGACCGTGACGCGGTGACCGTCGCGGGCCAGCACCAATGCGGCGAGCATGCCCGCCATGCCGCCGCCGACGACCGCGATGTTCTGGGCATCGTCGATCCGAGATCCGTCTGATGTGGCGAGTGTGGTCAATCCGACAGGCTGCCGAGGAAGTCGACGAGCGCCTCGTTCACCTGGCCCGGGCGCTCCTGTTGGGTCCAGTGCCCACAGCCGTCGAGGACGATCGACCTGTGCAGCCGAGGCAGGGTGCGATCGAACGCGGCGATGGCCGGAGCGCCCCACACCGTGGGACCATCGCGGTCGCCGCCGATGAACAGCGCCGGGACGTCGATCCGCGCCCCTCGGAACGCCGCGAGGTCCTCGAAGTCGCGATCGACGTTCCGATAGCGATTGAGCGGACCGCGAAGACCGCTGTGTTCGAACTCATCGGTGTAGACGTCGAGATCCTCCTCGGTGAGCCAGGGCGGCAGTACGTCCGGGCGACTGAATCGGTCCTTCATCAGCGCACCGCGTGGGATGGTGGCGATGGTGCCCTTCGACGGATCGGGGAGCGGGGCATCTCCGGAGCCACTGAACATGAAGCCGAGCAACCAGTCGCGCACATCTGCCTCGATCTCTGCCTCGGCGCGACCCGGCTCCTGGAAGTACTCGATGTAGAACTCCTCGTCGCCGGCCATCGCGCGCATCGCCGCCAGAGGCCGCACGTCCGACGGTGGAGCGAACGGGACCGACAGTCCAGCGACAGCCGTGAACACGTCCGGTCGCAACATCGCCGAGTTCCAGGCGATCGGCGCGCCCCAGTCGTGACCGATGATCGTCGCTGTCTCGGCGCCGAGGGCCGACACGAGACCGACGTTGTCGGCAACCAGGCGAACCATGCGATAGTCGTCGACCGCCAGCGGCTTCGACGAGCGGCCGTAGCCCCGCACGTCGATGGCCACGGTTCGGTACCCGGCCGCGGCGAGCGCGGGGATCTGGTGCCGCCACGAGTACCACGACTCGGGAAAGCCGTGGACGAGCAGCACCAGCGGACCGTCGCCGGCTTCGACGCAATGGATGCGGTGATCGCCGACGCGCACGACATGTGAGTGCGATCCCGCGGGGAGGTGATGTGTTGTCACCATGTCAGCGTGACAAGTCCAGACGGGCGACGACGAGTCGGCACGCGCCGATCCTCGATGACGGCCCGACACGTTCGTCGGTCGAGCGCTGACGTCGTCACGGGCGGCGTCACGGCCGTCCTGGGCACGGTACGGTGAGTGCCGAGCGCGTCCGACTCGGACGCTGAGCATCAAAGGATGAGACCGTCGTGAGTGGCTACGCAGTGGTGGATCCCGCCACCGGAGAAACCGTCCAGACCTACCCGACCATTGCGAACGACGCACTCGCTGCGGCCATCGTTCGAGCGAACGACACACATCGCACATGGTCGCGGACCTCCTCGGTGGCCGAGCGGGCAGCGTTGGTGTCTCGCGTCGCGGAACTGCACGTCGAGCGCCAGGACGCGCTCGCGGCGATCATCGCCCGCGAGATGGGTAAGCCGATCGGAGATGCGATCGGCGAGATCAACTTCAGCGCCGCGATCTACCAGTTCTATGCCGACAACGCCGCTGAGTTCCTCGCCGACGAACCGATCACCTTGATGGGCGGCGAGGGGTCGGCGATCGTGCGCAAGAGCTCGCTCGGCGTGCTGCTCGGCATCATGCCCTGGAACTTCCCGTACTACCAGGTCGCTCGATTCGCGGGCCCGAACCTGCTGATCGGCAACCCGGTGTTGCTGAAGCACGCCCCCCAGTGCCCCGAATCTGCCGCGGCGATCGAGCAGATCTACCTCGATGCCGGTTTCCCCGTCGGTGCGTACACCAACATCTACGCATCCAACGACCAGGTCGCCGACATCATCGCCAACCCGATCCTGCAGGGCGTCTCGCTCACCGGTTCCGAGCGGGCCGGCGCGGCCGTCGCCGAGATCGCCGGCCGTCACCTGAAGAAGGTCGTCCTCGAGCTGGGCGGCTCCGACCCGTTCATCCTGCTGTCGACCGACGATCTCGACGCCACCGTCGAGTCGGCGGTGATGGCCAGGGTCGACAACTGTGGTCAGGCGTGCAACGCCGCCAAGCGGTTCATCGTGATGGACCACCTCTACGACGAGTTCGTCCAGAAGTTCACCGCGGCGTTGCTGGCCACCAAGGTCGGTGCGCCCACCGATGCCGACATCGCCATCGGGCCGCTGTCATCGCTGGCCGCGGCCGACCGGTTGAGCGAGCAGGTCGATGCAGCGGTGGCCGGGGGAGCGACCCTGGTCTCGGCCGGTGAGCGCTCCGGCGCCTTCTTCCCGCCGGGTGTGCTCACCAACATCACGCGCGACAACCCGTCGTACAACGAGGAGCTGTTCGGCCCTGTCGCGATGATCCACAAGGTGAGCAGCGAGAGCGAGGCGATCGAGATGGCCAACGACACGCCGTTCGGGCTTGGCTCGTACCTGTTCACCACCGACCCGGAACAAGCGGCCCGCGTTGCCGATGCGATCCAGGCCGGGATGGTCTACGTGAACATCGTCGGCGCCGACAGCCCCGAGTTGCCCTTCGGTGGCGTGAAGCGCTCTGGCTCGGGTCGCGAGCTCGGCCGGTGGGGCGCCGACGAGTTCGTCAACAAGAAGCTCATCCGCATCGGCGCCTGACGACACGAGGTTCTCCCTCGGTCGTCGACGACCGGCCCAAGGGTGGTACCAGGTCAGCGGGTGACGATCTGGCCGGCGCGGGCGTTCTCGATGTAGCCGTCCGCGGCGGTCCAGGTGACCTCGCCGTTCACGATCACCGTGTCGATGCCTTCCTGGCGGCGGATCCAGCGGATGCCGTTGCCCGGGAAGTCGGTCGATGCGACCTCCGGCCCACGGCCGATGAGGTCGGCGTCGAACACGACGACGTCGGCGGCGTACCCGGGTGCCAACAGGCCGCGGCCTGCGAGTCCCCAGATGGTGGCTGGATCGAGCGTGATCTTCTTGACCGCAGCCTCGATGCTGAGCGACTTCGTGTTCCGCACGAACTCGGAGAACAGATAGCCGGTGTCGCCGAACGTCGAGAACGAGCCCACGTGTGCGCCTCCGTCGGATGCGCCGAGGTGGACGAGTGGGTTCGCCAGCAACTCGCCGACGACGGTGGAGTTGTTGTGGCCGACCGACTCGCGGATGAACCACGTTCCGAGCTCCTCGTCGAGGGCGAGGTCGACCACCGTGTCGCCGTAGCTGGTACCGAGCTGTCGGGAGATGTCATCGATCGATCGGCCGACGAAGCTGCGGTTCCGCTCGTTCACCACCTCGCGAACCACGAAACCCCCGGCACCGAGACCAGCGTTCGGTCGCTGGTCGAGGGCGTTCATCTCTGCGACGAGCGCGTCTCGCTGATCGGTCACCGCGGCCAGCTTCTCGGCGTGGCTGCCGATCGAGGCGACCTTCCACCACGACGGCATGGTGAGCAGCATGAGGCTCCGCTGATCGAGCGTGAAGCTGATGTCGATCGGCCGTGTCTGCACCTGGGGCCACACCGCCGCACCGCGCGCACGAGCGGCCTCCACAGCCGCCATCACCTTGAGGACGCCGTGGCCGTTGGCGTCGGATTGGAACAGCGGCGACAACGTGGTGGTGATGCCATGGCGCAGCGACAGCTCGGCAAGCTGTTCCACGCGGGCAACGGTGAGGTCGGCATCGAAGAACTCGTGGACGATCTGCAGCACGCGGTCGTACTCACCCAGCACCGCGGCAAGCGCATCGAGCTCTTCGGGGCCGGCCCACCGGCTGGGCACGGGGCGATAGGTCTCGTCGATGTCGACGAAGCTGGTCGACATCCCGACGGCTCCGGCATCGAGACACACGCGCAGCAGGTCGGCCATGGCCGCGATCTCGTCGCTCGTGGCGATCCGTTGCTGTGCCTCTGCGCCCATCACGTACATCCGCAGCACCGAGTGTCCGACCAGTGGGGCGACGTTGAGCGCGATGTTCTCTGCGAGCGCGTCGACCCATTCGCCGAACCCCTCACCCCATCGCCAGTCCACACCGGCGTCGAATGCTGCCTCGGGCATCTCCTCGATCAGTCGGAACATGCGGCTGAAGGCATCGCGTTGGTCGGTGCGCAGCGGTGCGAGCGACAGCGAGCAGTTCCCGGGCACGACGGTGGTGACACCGTGTTCGATTGCCGGGAACGCGAACGGGTCGAAGCACAGCTGTGCGTCGTAGTGCGTGTGCGGATCGATGAAGCCCGGCGCGACCACCTTGCCGGACGCATCGATCTCGCGCCGCGCTGCGCCGGCGCGGCCGCCGACGGCGACCACCTTGCCGTCGAGGACCGACACGTCGCCACGGCGGCCGGGCAGACCCGACCCGTCGACGATGAGGCCGTTACGGATGACGAGATCGAGCATGGTTTCCCTCACAGTGTTCAGACTTTGGCGTTCGGTTTGGCGGTCGGTTTGGCGTTCAGGTGGGGCATTCAGGTGTGGCATTCATGTGTGGCGGTCGGCCGTGTGGTGCGCTTGTCGACGGTCGAGCGCCGGGAGCACGATGCTCCACGGCTGTCCGACGAGCTCGTCGATCGAGCCGATGCCGGCACGATCGAGCGACGCGGTGCACGCCTCTTCGTCGAGCGAGATCGTGCTGGTGCCCCCATTGTCGTAGGTGAGCTCCACCTCGATCTCGGCACGTCCGTCGTGGCCTGCGGCGACGGAGGCGCGAGAGATGATCGCAGTCATCCGAGGCTCGCACCCCTCATCGAGCCCTCGGCGGTTCGATGAAGACGATGTCGCTGGGCAGGAGTCCGACCGCACGTCCGAGACCTGCCCGAGCGGCGAGGTGCAGGTTCCACGACAGGAGCTGCTGATCCGCTCCCTCCACGCCCGGCAACTCTCTCGTCGCGATGGTGGCGAAGTCGTCGCCCACCTGCGGAAAGACGTAGTTCCGGGCGCTCATGGGCCACACCCTAGAAGGGGCGATGGCGACGCCTGCGGTCGGAGTGCTCGCCCCGAGCGTTCAGATCAGCGCGCCGTAGATGATGGCTTTCAGCTGGCTTCGGAAGTCGAACGTTCCCGAGGGCATCAGTTGGGTCATGAACACCACGGCCAGCTCTTCGGAGGGGTCGACCCAGAACGTGGTCGATGCGGCGCCGCCCCACATGAACTCGCCGCGAGATCCCACCACGCCCGTGGCGGACGGGCCCTTCGACACGGCGACCGTGAGGCCGAAGCCGTTGCCCTCGAAGCCGACCTCGCCGTACCCCATCGGGAGTGCGAGCTCGGCCACCTCTGCGTCGTTGCGGAGATGGTTGCTCGCCATCAGCTCGACGGTCTTTCGGGAGAGCACTCGGTGACCGTCCAGCTCGCCACCGCCGGCGAGCATCGCGCAGAAGCGCACATAGTCAGCGGTGGTGCCCACCAGCCCGCCGCCGCCGTTGAGCAGCCTCGGCTTGCGAAGGTAGGTGCTCGTCGTCGGGTCGTCCATCAACACGAGCTCCTTGCGACCGTTCCGGCCGTAGTTCGCTGCGAACCGGTCCACCTTGTGGGCGGGGACCGAGAAGTCGGTGTCGGTCATGCCCAACGGCTCGAAGATGGCCGTGCGCAGGTACTCGTCGTACGGAAGACCCGACATGATCTCCACCAACCTGGCGGCGATGTCCATGCCGTGTGAGTAGAGCCAGTGTTCTCCTGGTTGGAAGCGCAACGGCCAGTCACCGAACGCCTTCGACATCGATTCAAGGTCGCGCCCGGCCAGCCAGTTGCCTTCGCCGAGCACCAGGTCGCCGTTGCCTTCGCCGTATCCGATGCCGGACGTGTGCGTGAGGATGTCTCGCACCGTGGGTGCCCGATGTGCCGGCACGATCCGCGACCCACCCGCAGGGTCGGGTTCGCTCACGGTCATGTTCTTCCACTCGGGGATCCACCGGTGCACCGGATCGTCGAGCTGGAAATGCCCGTGCTCGTAGAGCGTCATCATCGCGACACCGGTGATCGGTTTGGTCATCGAGTAGAGGCGCCAGATGGCATCGTCGGCAACCGGCACGCCGCGTTCGCGATCTTGGAGACCGAAGCTCTCGAAGTGGCCCACCACTCCGCCGCGAACCACGGCGACCTGCGCTCCGGCGATCTTGCCCGGCTCGATGTAGCGCGTGCGGAGGTGATGTCCGATTCGTTCCAGCCGAGCCTCGTCGAGCCCGGCCCCTGCAGCGTCCACCTTCACCAGCGTCCTCCGTCGATCCCCGTTCGCCCGTCGACGAAACCCGTTGACCATCACGATGCCACGTCAGGCGGGGCCCGTCACGATCGACCGCGAACGCGACGCGTGCACAGCCGGTACCGTCCACTCGGTGAGCGCGAACGGCTGGCTGCAACTGATCGAACAGAACCCCGGGCACTCGGCGTGGTACATCGAGCGGTTCCGTTCGATGGCGGCCGAGGGCCGAGACCTCGATGGTGAGGCCCGGTTCATCGATGCGATGCTGCCGCGACGGGCACGGGTGCTCGACGCCGGCTGCGGCCAAGGCAGGGTCGGAGGCAAGCTTGCAGAGCTCGGCCACGACGTGGTCGGGGCGGACATCGATCCCGAACTGGTCGCCGCCGCAGCGCAGGCGTACCCAGCCGTGAACTGGGTGGTCACCGATCTGGCCGCGCTCGACCTGGCTGGGGCTGGCCTGGCTGGGGCTGGACCGGCTGGGGATGGCCGCACGCACGAGTTCGATGCAGTGGTCTGCGCCGGGAACGTGATGACTTTCCTCGACCCGGCCACGCGACGTTCGGCGATCGAGCGTCTCGGGGTGCATCTTGCCGATCGCGGTCGCCTGGTCGTTGGGTTCGGCTCGGGCCGCGGCTACGAGT
The DNA here is from genome assembly GCA_043755475.1 of Actinomycetota bacterium. GTDB lineage: Bacteria > Actinomycetota > Acidimicrobiia > Acidimicrobiales > Ilumatobacteraceae > VFMC01. The sequence goes on along the minus strand of JAYUSX010000439.1, from coordinate 42,927 downwards.
TCGACGAGTTCCTCGCGGATGTCGCGACCGCCGGGCTGCGAGAAGAAGTCCGTCTCTCGAGTTGGGACCTACGGCCGTTCACACCGACCTCCGACTTCCTCGTCGCCGTACTCGTCCGCTGAACGCTGGGGGCACACATGGATCACGCATTCGATCGGGAGTTGCCTCCGGGCCTCGTTCATGTACGCACGACCGACGTGTTCGACAACACCTCGGTGCCCGGCGGACTACTGCGCGCCCACCGAGTCGCGGCCGGCGTGTGGGGGCGGCTCGTGGTGCACAGCGGTGCTGTCGTCTTCGTCTTCGACGACCGACCCGACGAGCGGATCACGGTGCCCGCCGGAGACACGCTGTCGATTCCACCGACCGAGCCCCATCATCTGGAACTCGAGGTGCCGACCACGTTCTCGGTCGAGTTCCATCGCGTCCCCACCCGCGTCATCGACGATGAGGACCTGAGCACCGGTCTCGCCCCCGCTGACGACCGGCCATTCGAGCCCGACCGGTAGCCTCCTCCACGTCGTCCGACCGACTGGAGAAGATCAATGGCTGGTGGCCTGGTTGGCCTGCTGGATGATGTCGCCGCGCTGGCCAAGCTGGCAGCGGCGTCGATCGACGACGTCGGTGCAGCCGCCGGTCGCGCCAGTGTGAAGGCGGCTGGTGTCGTGATCGACGACACCGCCGTCACGCCTGCCTACGTGCATGGCCTTGCGGCGGATCGGGAATTGCCGATCGTCAAGCGCATCGCGATGGGATCGCTCAAGAACAAGATCCTGTTCATCCTGCCGGCGGCGCTGCTGCTCAGTGAGTTCGTTCCGGTGCTGGTCGAGATCATCCTCATGTGCGGCGGAACGTTCCTCGCCTACGAGGGCGCCCACAAGATCCACCATCGCTTGACGCACCACGACGACGGAGACACGGAGCTCCCGGCCGTCGCGATCGATGTCGACCAGGAGGAGAAGACGATCGCCAGCGCGATCCGAACCGACTTCATCCTGTCGGCCGAGATCATGGTGATCGCGCTCAAGGACGTGCTCGACGAAGGCTTCGTTTCGCGAGCCGTCATCCTGATGGTCGTCGCACTCCTCATCACCGTCGCCGTCTACGGCGTGGTTGCGCTCATCGTGAAGATGGACGATATCGGCTTGCGCATGGTGCAGTCGGGGAAGCCATCGGCGATCAAGACGGGCCGAGCGCTCGTCGCCGGCATGCCCAAGTTGCTCGCCCTGCTCTCGACGGTCGGCACCGCAGCGATGGTGTGGGTCGGTGGGCACATCCTGATCGTGGGCGCGGACGAACTCGGATGGAGCGGTCCATACGACCTGCTCCATCGTCTGGAGCGTCCGGTTCACGACATCGGCGGGGTGGGGGGAGTGCTCGGCTGGATGGTCGACACGGCCGGCTCTGCGCTGGTGGGGCTGATTGTCGGCTTCGCCGTCGTCGCGATCGTGGCGCGGCTGCCATTCGGCAAGAGCGCTGCACCGCCCGCCGCTCACTAGCTCGCAGGCTGCTCCGTGCCCGCCGTCGCTGTCGGGAACCGATCAGGTGGTCTCGAATCCGACGATGATGCCGTCGAAGCCGCGGATCTTGCCGCTGCTGGCATCACGGGCGGCAGCCGGGAATGCGCCGGCTGACAGCTCTGTCACCGCACCATCGACGTCGCGGACGGTGACGACGGCGGTGTCAGTCGTCGAGCAGATCGCGGCAACGGGCCCGGCCTTCGGCGTGACGACGGCGCACTTCACGCCTTTGCTCCCGCGCCCTTGGATGGGGATCTCGCTCGTGTTCACCCGCTTGGCAGCGCCTTTGGCCTGCACGATCAGGAACCGTCCGTCCTCCTGCGCAGGATGGGTGGCACCCGCGACCGAGTCGCCTGGGATGAGCTTGATGCCCCGCACGCCCGACGCAGTTCGGCCCATCGGGCGCACGTCGCTCGGGAGGAATCGCACCGCTTGGCCGGCCTGGGTGACGATCAGCACCGCTTCGGTCGGTTCGAACGCCAGGACCTGCACCACGCGCGCGCCGGGTGACAGCTTCACCAGAGAGATGCCACCTTTCCGGTCGCCTCCGGCGAGGTCGTCGCCCCCGATCCGCTTCACTTGGCCGTCAGAAGTGACGAGCATCATGTCGGTGGGCACGGTCTGGTCGACCCACCAGCCGATGATCCGGTCGGTCGGATCGAGTCCGGGGAACACGTTCACCGCCGCGGTGGGCTTGTCGGTCGGAATCGATGCAGCGAGCGTTCGGTGCAACTGACCGGCCGTGGTGACCACGACCAGGTTCTGCGACGTGGTGGTGTCGAACGATCGCAGCGGGTCGAGCTTCGGTTTGGCCTTCGACCCCGAGCGCTGCGCCTGCAGGTAGCCGGCAGCGTCGATCATGACGCTGACTGGCTCGTCGAGCACCATCGCTGCTTTGGACACGCGCTGTGCCAGCTCGGTGGTGATCGTGGTGACACGGGGCGCGACACCGTCGAACTGCGGGATCACCTGTTCGAGCTCGGTACCCACCTGACGGCGCAACGCCGTCGGTGACCCGAGCAAGCGCTGCAGCTTGGCCTGCTCCTTTTCGAGTTCGGCGGCCTCCTTCTTGAACTCGATGACCGCGTCTTCGGTGAGCTGACCGAGGTTGAGGTCGAGCACAGCGTTGGCCTGTCCCTCGTCGATTCCGAACTCGGCCATGAGGGCAGTGCGAGCGATGGCACGGGTCTTCGAGCTGCGCACGATCGCGATCGTGCGATCGATGTCGAGCAAGACCAACAGGAAGCCGTTCAGTCGATGCAAGCGATCGGCGATCTTGGCCAGTCGGTTCTCGGACCGGCGGATCACCACACGGACGCGGTGATCGATCCACGCCTGGATGCACGACCGCAGGTTGTAGAGACGGACCGAGCCGTGCTCGTCGAGGAAGTGCATCTGCACCTTGTTGGTGACCTGCAGGTTGGTCCAGCGCAGCAGGGCCGGGATGATCTGCTCGGCCGCGACACCGGTGGTGAGCGCGATGGTGATGCGGGTGGCGCCATCGGACGACTCGTCGTTGTAGTCGACGATGCCGGCGAGGTTCCCCTCGTCGATCGCGTCGCCGACGGCTGCGATGAACTTCTCGGTGGAACCGGTGGTGGTGTCGGCGTACGGCAACGAGGTGATCACCAGTTGTTGGCGACCCCGGCCGAGCTCCTCGACGGTCCAGGCGCCGCGCACCACCACTCGGCCCACGCCGGCGCGGTAGATGTCGGTCATCTCGTCACCGTTGGTGATCGTGCACTCCCGCGGGAACGATGGCCCCGGCATGAACACCATCAGTTCGTCGACCGTGGCTTTCGGATTGGCGATCAGGTGCAGCGTGGCCGCGCACACTTCGCGTGGGTCGTGCGGTGGCAGGTACGACGACAGGCCGACGGCGATGCCGTTGGCACCGTTGACGAGCAGGTTGGGAAAGGCGGCCGGCAAGACGACCGGTTCTTCGTTGGACCCCTCGTAGTTCTCGACCATGGGCACGGTGCGCTGGTCGATGTCGTCGAGCATCAGCATGCCTGCGAACCCCAGACGCGTCTCGGTGTACCGGGACGCGGCGGCCGAGAAGTCGGGGCTGCCGTAGTTCCCGTGGAAGTCGAGCAGTGGCACCAGGTTCGCGAAGGGCTGGGCCAGTCGGGTGAGGGCATCGCCGATCGACTGGTCGCCGTGGGGGTGGAACAGGGCCATGGTGTCGCCGACGACACGGGCAGTCTTCACGAACGGTCGGTCGGGGAACAGGCGTTGGATGTGCATGTCCCAGAGGATCCGGCGATGCACTGGCTTCAACCCGTCGGCAGCCGAGGGGACCGCTCGGTCTTCGATGACCTGCTGGCCGTACGCGAAGTAGTCCTTGTCGAGCTGCTCGACGGCGGGCAGATCGACGATCGTCTCGGTGAAGTCGGCCTCGGCGACGACTCGCGTCTGTCGAGCGCCCTTGCTCTTGCTGGCGGCCATCAGTTGCTCCTCACGATGTCGAGTGTCTCGCCGGTGCGCTCCAGGAACCACGCCTTGCGGCCTTCGGACTTGGGACCGAACAGGCGCTCGGTCAGCTTCGCCAGGCCTGCCGGATCGTCGACGACGACGCGGCCGATGGTGCGGCCCGAACCGATCACCAGCCGCAGCTCCTGATGGTCCATCTCGCCGAGACCCTTCATCCGGCTGACGTGCGCACGGTGATCGGCGTGCTCGGCCCGGAAGGCCGCGAGCGCAGCATCGTCGGCCAGGTACACGCGTTCACCGCGCAGCATGGTGGACCACAGCGGGGGCAGCGCGTAGAACAGTCGACCCGACTCGATGAACCCCGGGCACCAGGTGTAGAGGAACGCTTCGATGAGCGACCGGATGTGCAGGCCGTCGTTGTCGGCGTCGGCCACGCAGACGATGCGGTCGTAGCGGAACTTGTCGAGGTCGAAGTCGTCGCCGATGCCGCACCCCATCGACAAGATGAGATCGGCGAGCGACTTCACCACCCTGTCGACGGTCTCTTTGTAGGTGTTCAGCGGTTTGCCGCGCAACGGCAAGATGGCCTGGAACGACGGATCGCGGGCGTCGAGTGCGGTACCTCCGGCGCTGTCGCCTTCGACCAACAACAGTTCCTTGGGGCGTGCTGACTTGCCGGTGCAGTCGCGCAGCTTGGGGGGCAGGCCGTTGCGCGACTTCGAGCCCTTCGACAGGAGTGCTCGCGCTGCCTGCTGCTCGGCGTTCGACTTGGTGCGGGACCGCATGGCCGACACGGCGAGGTCGGCGACGCGCTTGGCGTCGGCCGGGTTCTCTTCCAACCACCGGCTCATGATCGGCAGCACGATGGCGCGCGTGCGGGCGCTGGCCTCGGTGTTCATCAGCTTCGACTTCGAGTTTCCGGCGAACTGCGGACCCGGGATCATGATCGAGACGACCGTCATCGCCGCGCCGAAGATGTCTCGTGTGGTGGGCAACTGCTCTTTGTCCTTCAGCAGGCCCCGATCGGTGATGAACCGCTGCACCGATTCGGTGATCGCGTTCCGGAAGCCGGCGATGTGCATGCCGCCCTCGGGAGTGGACACGCCGTTGGCATATCCGATGGAGGTGTCGCGGCCATCGACGGTCCAGGCCATCGCCGCGTGCACGCTGGTGTCGTCGACCTCGCCGATGAAGCTGAGCACGGGCGAGACCGAGTCGGACTCGGAGGTGAGCTCGGCCACGAGGTCGGCGACGCCGCCCTGGGAGCACCATTCGGTGACCTGCGGGTTGGCGGGATCGCGCTCGTCGCGGAACTCGAACGCCAGGCCCGGGTGCACGAAGCTCTTGTGCCGGAACCGTTCGCCGATCAATCGAGTGGACCATTGCGGCTTCGTGAACGGCACACCGTGTTCGTCGCTGAAGAGCGACAGGTCGGGCCAGAACCTGATGATGGTGCCAGTGGTGGCCTTGCTCTTGGCTGGGCCCACGTCGCGCAGGCCCTCGGTGGCAACGCCAGGCGTGAGCGAACCGTCGCGGTTCTTCACCAGCCGCAGCGAGATCGCGTGGCGCCGACCGCCTCGCCACACCTCGGCATCGAGCCGGGTGGACAGGCCCGTGACCACCGATGCACCGACGCCGTGGAGGCCTCCCGAGACCTTGTACGAGCCTCCATCGAACTTGCCACCGGCGTTGGTCTCGGTGAGCACCACCTCGAGTGCCGATCTGCCTGCGTGCGGGCCGTCCTTGAACGGATCGACCGGGATGCCTCGTCCGGCGTCGCGCACCTCGACCGAGCCGTCGGCATGGAGCACGACGACGATCCGGTCGCCGTGACCGCCCATGGCCTCGTCGACGGAGTTGTCGACGATCTCCCAGATGAGGTGATGCAGGCCCGCCACGCCCATCCCAGCGGAACCGAGGTACATGAGCGGGCGGTGCCGAACGTGGGCGAGCCCGCTGAGCGCTTGGATGGACGACGCGTCGTAGGCGGTGGCGTTTGACATGCAGTTCCTTGGCGGGCCGGGCGGCGCCGGGAGGGTCGGGTGGGCTGGGTGGGGTATTGGAGGCCGAGGTGGACGACGAGTCGAAGGACCGGTTGGCCCGACGCCCGGTGACAGCGTGCCAGGCGATCCTGCCGCGCCGGTGTGACACTCGAGTCCGCCACCCAGATTTCAGCACAGCCGCCGACCTGCGCAGCGTGAACGCTCACCGCGTCGGCGTCGGGCCCCCGTCGAACGGCGGCCGCGATCCGAGCGCAGCGTTCGCCATCGCGGCAAGGTGCCACCGTGCCTGATCGGTCGTCAGCAGGCCCGTCAGCCACCGCATGCTGATGCCCTCGACCACCGCAGACAGGCGAACACCGGCCTCGGCCGGGTCGACCGATGCGTCGATCGAACCGTCGCGGTGCCCGTCTCGGACCAGATCGGCGATGTCGTCGATCCATCGTTGCGTCATCGCCGCCAGCATCGGCCGCAGATCGGTGTCGAACACCGCGGAGTCACGCAACTCTCCCCACGCGGCCGAGTTCGTGCGCACCGAGTGGTCGTCCTGGATCTCGTCGGTCAGGACGGCGACGAGGGTGTCGCGGCCAGAGGCTGATCCGTGACCGCGTTCGGTGTAGACGGTCGCCTGTGCGCCGATGTGTTCGAGCGCCGATTGCAGGAGAGCGGACCGGTCACCGAAGTGGTGGTAGATCAACGCCGTGGAGACGCCGGCGCGCTTGGCGACCTCTTCCACCCGTAGGCCCCTGGTGCCCGCACGCGCGATCTCTTCGACGGCTGCGATCAGCAGCGCGCTCCGGCGATCCGTCGACGTCGCGGTGTTCGGGCTGCGGCTCATCGAGAGGGGAGTTCGACACCGATCGGGATCTGCTGGGTGATGCAGTGCGGCCCGCCTCCTCCGAACGCGAGCGTTTCGCCCGGTACGCCCACGACGACGCGTTCGGGATGCGCCGCCCGCAACCGGTTGAGCGCCGGACCGTCAGCATCGTCACCGCCCACAGGGACGATGACCGCACCGTTCGCGAGGTAGTAGTTGGCGTACGACACCGTCGCGGTGGGGCCGGGGTCGAGGGTGACGATCTCGAAGTTGCGCCCGGCGGCATCGACGGACGCCTGGAGCGCAGCCACGTTCGCCTGACCGCGTCGGAACTCCGGTGACGAGTCATCCGAGACCGCCTCGAGCAGCACGCGGCCCGGTGCGATGTACTGGAGGACGCCATCGACGTGGCCGTCGGTGCCCGCCGGCCCGGTGTCGAGGCTGTGACCGAACGGCAGCCAGATGACGGTTGTGGCACCGAGGAAGTCGCACAGGCCCTGCTCGAGCTGGTGCTTGTTCAGGTGCGGGTTGCGGTTCGGGTTGAGCAGGCACTGTTCGGTGGTGATGACGGTGCCGGCGCCATCGACGAAGAACGACCCACCTTCGAGGACGAACGGCGCCTCGAAGAACGGCAGTCCGAGGATGTCGGCTAACCGTCGCGACAGGCGCGCGTCGTCGTCGTGCGGGTGCCATCGGTTGCCCCACGCGTTGAACCCGAACCCGACGACGGCCGCCTCGCCCGCGGCGTTGCGCACGAATGCGGGGCCGCTGTCGCGGGCCCATGAGTCGTTGATCGGGATCTCGACCGGCGTCACGCCGTCGCCGCACCGATCGGCCACCTCGCCCGCGTGGCCAGGGCTGCAGACCATCAGCACGGGTTCGAATGCTGCGATCGCGTCGGCGACCGCGGCGTAGTCACGCGTGGCATCGGCCAACCGATCTCCCCACAGCTCGGCTCGCGATGGCCACGCCATCAGGCAGCCTGCGTGAGGCTCCCACTCTGCCGGCATCGCGAAGCCGGCAGACGTCGGGGTGGTTGTTCGCGGTTCGGTCATGGGGGTATCGTGCCACTGACTGAATTTTCAGTCAAGGCGCCGAAGGGTTGGCACGTCATGAGTTCGTTGTCCCGCCGTGAGTTCCTCGTCGGCGTCCCTCGGTCGCCGTGCCGCTGTTCGTCGCCAGCGGGCTGCTGGTCGGCTGCGGCGAGGCCGACCCCGCCGGCACCTCCACTGGCACCTCCAATGGCGCGTCCGGCCAGGCGACACGTGCGACGGTCAGCGATCCGGGGCGCGCGGACCAGTGGTCGATGCCCGCCGAGGAGGAACCACACCAGCAGACCTGGATGTGCTGGCCGTCGAGCGAGCAGATCTGGGGTCCCGATCTCGTCGACGTCCAGGATGCGATCATCCGCATCGCCACGGCGATCGCTCGTTTCGAGCCGGTGACCATGCTCGCCAGGCCAGAGGAGATCGAGGCGCTCGGAGAGATCCTCGAGTTCGGTGTCGAGGTGCTCGAAGCTCCGGTCGACGACCTGTGGGCGCGCGACACCCTGCCCAACTTCGTCGTGCGTTCCAATGAGGCAGGGGCGCTCGAAATGGCGGCCGCACATGCAACGTTCAACGGTTGGGGCGGCAAGCAGGTCCACGACGGTGATACGCAGCTCGCCGCCTTGGTCGCCGATCAGCTCGGCGTCCCGCTGCTCGCGTTCGGACTGGTCGGCGAAATCGGAGCCGTCGAGGTCGATGGCCGCGGCACGGTGCTGTTGGCCGAGAGTTGCTGGGTGAACGACAACCGCAACCCGGGCATGACCCGCGGCGACATCGAGGCTGCGATCCTGGACATGCTCGGCGCCGACCGGATGATCTGGGTGGACGGGCTGGCCGGCGCCGACATCACCGACCGCCACATCGACACCCTCGCCCGGTTCGCCGATCCCTCCACGATCGTGGTCGACACGCCCGCCTTCGACGACCCTGCCGACCCATGGGTCGCCGTCGCGGCGAGGACGAAGTCGATCGTGACCGCAGCGACCACCATCGACGGCCAGCCGTACGACATCGTCGAGATGACGCAACCGATGGACGTCCGCTGGACTGGCAACGACTTCCTGTCCACCTACATGAACTACTACGTGTGCAATGGCGCCGTCATCGCGCCCGAGTTCGGGGACGGGGCTGCAGACGAGGCAGCCCGAGCGGTGTTGGCCCAGCTGTTCCCCGACCGCGAGATCGTGATGCTCGACATCGACGCGCTTGCCGCTGGCGGCGGTGGCATCCACTGCGCCACGCAACAACAACCCAGGTTGAGCTGAGTCCCGTCCCGTGGTGCACGGGCGATGAGGACAACCCCGCCAGCCAGTGATACGCCGAGTGGCGTTCGGCGAAGGTGGAGATCGTGGTCGTCGTCATCCCGACGTTGCGGAACTGGCGCGCCCACCAGGCGGTGTACAAGAAGCCCGAGAAACCGCGCCGATTCCCGTGGCACCAGGACAACGGGTACACGTTCGTCGAGCCGCAGCAGTACCTCACGTGCTGGGTCGCGCTCACCGACGCAACGCTCGACAACGGTTGCCCGCACGTGGTGCCGGGGCTCCATCGCATGGGCACGCTGCTGCACCACTACAACGACCCGCTCGGCTGGGAGATCTTCGAGAACCACCCCGACGCCGTTCCGGCGCCGGTGCGCAAGGGTGGCATCGTGGTGTTCTCGTCGCTGTCGCCCCACCTCACCGGCCCGAACACCGCCGATTCCGTCCGAAAGGCGTACATCTTGCAGTACGCGCCCGACGGCGCTCGGATACTGAGGGGCGACACCAGCGGGCCACCGACGGCGACCGCGGCCGCCGATGACCCCGTTCGTCAGTTCCCGGTGGTCGTCGATGGCCGACCGGTCGCCGCGCCGAGTGTCGGCTGAACCGTTTCGACCACGTTCAGCAGGCCGACGAGCAGCGGCCGAGCAGTCGCAGCAGCCGATCGGGGTACGAGGTGTAGATGCCGTCGACGCCGAGCTCGATCAGGTGGCGCATGTCGTCTTCGTCGTTCACCACCCCCGTCAGGATCGCCACCCCGTGATCGTGAGCCCAGGCGAGCGACTCCGGGTCGACCAACTCGCGGCCGTCGATGCGGAACGGCGGCTGGTCGACGGTCACGGCAGGGACGAAGTCGGTGTCCCCCGCGGCTCGAGCATCGCGAGACGCGTACACGTCGTTCATGATCGCGCTCGTGCGGACGCCGGGACACGAGGCGCGGAACTCGATGATCTGCGGATCGCTGTTCGACCCGACGAACACGTCGTCGTATCGCGCGTGGTCACGCAGGAGGTCGCACACGGGCTGCACCATGTCGAGCGACTCGTCCTTCAGATCGAGCGACAGCAACGTGGTCGGGAACCGGTCGAGGATCGACTCGAGGGTCGGGATGGTCAGGCCCTGACCCCGATACGGATGGTCGCCGCCATCGTCTTCTGGCGAGAAACCCCACCCGGCATCTAGCGTTGCCAGCTCCGCAGCGGTCAACCCCTTCACGCTGCCGGTCGCGCCGGTGATGCGATCGACCGTCGAGTCGTGGAAGGCGATCACCACCCCATCGGCGTTGATCCGCAGGTCGACGTCGACCACGTCGGCCCCCATGGCCATCGTCTGGTCGAACGCGAACATGGTGTTCTCGGGGAAGAGACCGTCGCCTCCACCGTGGGGGATCACCAGCGTGCGACCCGTGCGGAACGGGTTCGCCCCGTCGACGACCTGACGCGGAGGAATCGGTGCCCGGGCCACGGTCGTGTCGGCGCGACGCACCATCCATGCGGACACCGCCAATGCGATCGTCGCCGCGATCGCACCCGCGATCACCCACGGCCGTCGCCTCGCCAATCGCACGTTCACCCCGCACTCCTCGGTTCGTTGCTCGCAGGCTATGTCGGTTTCGTCCTGCGAGTTCCAGCTCAGGGGTTCCAGCTGTGGAGTTCCAGCTGTCGAGTTCTGGCTGTCGAGTTCTGTCGAGTTCTGGCTGTGGAGTTCTGGCTGTGGAGTTCCAGCTGTGAAGATCGAAACGATCGCGAAACTCTTGCCTCGTGCAGGTCGTCGGGCGCCTGAGTGTGTGAACCTGTTCGAATGAGGAACCGTCGTGTCATGTGCGGTCTCGCCCTCGTGGCGTCGATTTCGCTCCTCGCTTCGTGTGGGTCGTCCAGCGAATCGACCGTCGATGCCCAGGCCGACTCGCCAGCAGCGGCGACAGCGCCCGCTCCCGTGCCCGAGGTGTCGGGCTCGACGACGCCGGATCAGGTGGCCGGCACTGCGGCGCCGGGGCAACCGGCCGCCACATCAGCGGCGCCTGCCGCTGTTCCGGAGCTGTTGAACTTCACGGCTCCCCTCGTCGGAGGTGGCGAGTTCAGCGGCGCGGCTGCGGCGGGACGGACGACCGCCTTCTGGTTCTGGGCGCCCACTTGAAGCACGTGCAATCGAGAAGCGCCTTCGGTCGAGGGCGCAGCACAGAGGTGGGCCGGCACAGTGGACTTCATCGGCGTCGCGTGGACGGGTGACGAGGAGTCCTTCCAGGGGTTCATCGACAAGCACGGCCTGACGTTCCCGCAGATCAGCGACGATCCCGGCGAGGTGTTCCAGCGGTTCGGCGTGCCCGGCCAACCGGCGCTCGTCGTCGTCGGCCCCGATGGTGCGGCAAACGTGATGTTGGGCGCCGTCGACGAAGCGACGCTCGACGAGATGCTCACCGACGCCAGTTCGTGAGCACCGGATCGCCGATGCGCAACTGATGCACGACACCCGGTTCGAGGCCAGCAGGCCCGTCGGGTGACACCCGTCGAGAGGAGCGCAGGTGGTCTCGCTGCGTGGGATCTCGTCGGCTCGGGCGGACCGTCGGTGGGTGGTTTGTGTGGGCCGGGTCAAGAACCTCACAGGTTGCGCAAGGTTCGCTCCGAGCTGTGGCCTTTTCTGACGTGGTGTTCTTGAATGCCTCCTGCCGCTCCGCACACCAGGGCGGGTCGACGGGATCACGGAAGAGGCGCGAACTGATGGCACGGATCACAAACAAGGTCATGCGAGGGGCTTCGTGGGGCAGGACCTCTGCTCGGGGTCTGCGGTCACTCGCGGCGAAATCTGCAGCGGCGCTCGTGTTGTGTGCGACCGCTGTGCCGGCGCTCGGCGCGACACCTGTTGCCGCCGCAGCGTACGACCCGGCGACCGATGGGTACTCGATGAAGTCGTTGACCGCGATCTCGGGCGTTACCGCGTTCTGGGACCAGGGCTACACCGGCGCCGGGATCGATGTTGCTGTGATCGACACCGGGGTCGTGCCGGTCGAAGGGCTGGCAACGCCGGGCAAGATCATCTACGGACCCGATCTGTCGTTGGAGTCGCAGTCGCCGAACTTCGCCCAGCGCGATACCAATGGCCACGGGACGTTCATGGCCGGTCTGATCGCGGGCAAGGACTCGACGCTGACGGCCCCGTACAAGAACGCACCTGCATCCACGTACCGTGGGATCGCGCCGGACGCCCGGATCGTGTCGATCAAGGTCGCGACCGCCGATGGCGGTGTCGATGTGACGCAGATGATCGCGGCCATCAACTGGGTGGTCGACCACAAGACCGACAATGGGATGAACATCCGGGTCCTCAACATCTCCTACGGGACGAACTCGACCCAGTCGTCGCTGATCGACCCGCTGTCGTTCGCTGTCGAGCGGGCCTGGAAGGCGGGCATCGTCGTGGTCGCCGCCGCCGGGAACTCCGGCTTCCAGCAGGGTGCGGGAGCGCCCGGCCTCGCGAACCCGGCGTTCAATCCGTCGATCATCGCCGTCGGCGGGTTCGACACCAAAGGCACCGCCACCACCCTCGACGACGTGATCGGGACGTACTCGGCCAGCTCGACCAGCATCACGGACCGCAAGCCCGACGTCATCGCCGCCGGCTCCCGTCTCCAGGGTCTGAGGGTGTCGAACTCGTTCCTCGACAGCCGTCACGCCGAGGGTGTCCTCGGCTCGCGGTTCTTCCGTGGCAGTGGCACCTCCCAGGCCGCTGCAGTCACCTCCGGTGCGGTCGCGTTGCTGCTCCAGAAGTACCCCTCGATGCTCCCGGATCAGGTGAAGCGATTCATGAGGAGTACGGCCGACCAGATCGCCAACGTCCACGCCAACACCCAGGGCAGAGGTGCCATCGACTTCCGGTCGCTGGCGACCATCACACCCGCCGCAACCCAGCCACAGATCTACCCGGCCTCGACGGGCACCGGCAGCGTGGAAGCCGCCCGAGGAAACGACCGCATCATCCGTGACGGCGTTGCTCTCTCAGGCGAAGTCGACATCTTCGGGCGGCCGTTTCTGCCCGGCACCGCCGGATCCAGCTGGTCCGGTGGGATGTGGAACGGCTCGAGCTGGTCCGGGTCGTCGTGGTCCGGGTCGTCGTGGTCGGGCACGTTGTGGTCCGGCTCCAGCTGGGCAACCGGCTCCTGGGGCTGAGCGACGACACGACCGGAGCGCAACGGCTCGCACTCCGGCCGCTGTGACGGGTTCGAGACCGATCCGGCGGGACGAGACGCCTCGTGACACACTCGGCTCGTGAACGTTCTGGAGCTGTTTCGACTGGATGGGCGCGTCGCCGTGGTCACAGGAGGTGGCACGGGGATCGGACGCGGCATCGCACTCGGTCTTGCGGGCGCCGGCGCCGACGTGGCGTTGGCAGGTCGGCGGTTCGAACCGCTACGTGCCGTGGCGGACGAGATCATCGCGTCCGGTCGCCGCGCCGTCGCCATCCCCACTGATGTCACGAGCGCCGATGACCTCGCCCGCCTCGGCCGGCGAGCGACCGACGAGCTCGGCCCGATCTCGATCTGGGTCAACAATGCAGGCGGCCTGCAGGGCGAACCGATGGGGAATCTCACCACCGTGACCGAGGAGTCCTGGCACACGATCATGGATCGCAACCTGATGTCGGTGTGGCTGGCCAGCGTGGCCGCGCAACGCGTGCTGACTGACGGCGGGTCGATCATCAACGTGTCGTCAACGGGCGGGCTCACCAAGGGATCACCGGGGCATGGGGTGTACTCCGCGGCGAAGACTGCGGTGAACCACCTCACCCAGACGCTCGCGCTCGAGTGCGCGCCGCGCCGCATCCGGGTGAACGCGATCGCTCCCGGTCACACAGCGACGGCCGACTACTACCGGGCCTCCGGCTTCGACGACGCCAAGTTCGAGAAGCTCGCCTCCAAGCAGCCGCTCGGTCGCCTCGGCCGCGACGAGGACTACGCCGCGGCGGCGGTGTACCTCGTGTCCGACGGCGCCTCGTGGGTGACCGGTCAGGTGCTGGTGGTCAGCGGCACACCCTGAACGATGCGAGGGGCCGTGGGCGAGTGGTCACTGCTTGCCCATCTCGGAACGGTGCTCGGATGTGCGGTCGGGGCCGGGGTCGTCGCCGAGGAGCTCTACCTCGACGCGGTGCAGCACACCGGTGAAGGGGAACGGTGACTCGTATGTCGTGCCGACCGGTGCAGTGTTGTCACAGCCGACGTTCATGCCCCCGAAGGGCATCCAGCCGCGGATGATCCGCGGAATCTCGACGGATCCGACGCTCACACCGTCGACCCACAGGTCGCCGTACCCACTGGCGCGGTCGATCTTGGTGAGCGTCCACGTGATGGTGTGATCCCCAGGGGTCAACGCGTCCGCACCACGGATCTCGTGTCGCTCCAGAGGGAAGTGGTAGTGGAAGCAGGGCTTGCCGTCCTGCACGAACATCGCGTAGCCGCCCCAACGATCGCCATCGGTGATCAGCGCACCCGCGCACCCACCGGCAGGCACGGTGATGTACGCCGAGATCGTGTGGCTGGTGTTCTGCAGTCGCGGCGCAGCATCCGATGGCACGCGTTCGAGCCCCGGCCACAATGTCCACGACGTGCGCACCGGCCGCCGCTTGCGCATGCCGCCGCCGGCCCGGTCGTCGACCGGCAGCACGTTGTACTTGGCCGCCTCCTCCCACCAACGATCGACGAGCGCCGCCAGCACCTCGGGATGCTGCTCGGCGAGATCGACCGTCTCGGAGAAGTCCTCGTCGAGGTGGTACAGCTCCCAGCGGTCCTCGTCGAGCGACGAGCGCGCATCGTGCATGGTGACGGCCTTCCAGCCGTCGGCCACGATCCCGCGATGGCCGAGCATCTCGAAGTGCTGCACCGGTTTGCGCGTCGGCGCCTCGGGTGCGGCGAACGTGTAGGTCATCGGTGTGCCGTGCAGCGGCATCTGGGCGATGCCGTTCACGGTGGGCGGCAGCACCGCACCGACCATGTCGAGCACCGTCGGCGTGAGGTCGCTCACGTGGTGGAACTGGTGCCGCATCGTGCCCGCCGCTGCGGACGGCAGCCCTGCCGGCCAGTGGATCACGAGCGGGTCGCGCACGCCGCCGCCGTGGGTGTTCTGCTTGTAGAACTTGCACGGCGTGTTGCCGGCCATCGCCCAGCCGAGCGGGTAGTTGTTGAACCACTGCGTCTCGCCGATCTCGTCGATCAAGTCGATCGACTGGTCGAGCGTCATCGGCGCCCGCTCGAAGTAGCGGCCCTGGTGCAGGGTGCCTGCGTGACTGCCCTCCTGCGATGCGCCGTTGTCGCTCATCACCACGAAGACCGTGTTGCTGAGCGCGCCGACCGCTTCGAGCATCTGGATCATGCGGCCGATCTCGCGATCGGAGTGCGTGACCATCGCTGCGAACGCCGCCTGGAATCGGACGAACAGACGCTGTTCGCGCTCGGACAGCTCGTCCCACACGGGCACGCCCGGGTTGCGCGGCGGCAGCTCCGTCGTCTGCGGGACGAGACCGAGCGACTTCTGTCGCTCGAGACGGTCGCGACGGGTGACGTCCCACCCCTGCTCGAACACCGGCACGTACGCGTCGATCATCTCCCTCGGGACGTGGTGCGGCGAATGGCCGGCGCCAAAGGCGAGGTACAGGAAGAACGGCTTCTCGGGTGCCACCGACCGTTGATCGCGAACGAGCCGGATCGCCCGATCCATCAAGTCGGTGGTGAGGTGGTAGCCCGGCGTGTCGGGAGTGGGGATGTGGTGGTTGTCCTCGGTGAGGAAGGGCTCCCAGTGGTTCATCGCCCCGTCCATGAACCCGTAGAAGCGGTCGAAGCCACGTTGGGTCGGCCATTGGTAGAACGGGCCCGCAGGACCCGTGTGATGCATCGGCGTCAGGTGCCACTTGCCCACGGCGAAGCTGTTCCAACCCTGCTCGCGCAAGATCTCCGGCAGCATTGCCGCCTCGCGTGAGATGGCGCCTCGGTAGCCGTCGAAGCCGAGGTCGTAGTTCGCCAACGTGCCCATGCCGACGGCGTGATGGTTGCGGCCGGTGAGCAACGAAGCTCGGGTCGGCGAGCAGAGCGAGGTGGTGTGGAAGTTCGTGTATCGGAGGCCGCCGGCCGCGAGACCATCGATGTTCGGTGTCGCGATCTCGGAGCCGTAGCAGCCGAAGTCGGAGTACCCGACGTCGTCGAACACGCAGTAGATGACGTTGGGGGTGCCCGCCGGGGGCGTCGGCTCCAGATCCCAGAACGGATCGCTCTCCACCATGGTGCGACCCAGCCGACGCGCCTGACCATCGCTCATCGTTCCCCCAAGGAGCTCGTCGGGTGCCCCCGCACCCGGGTGGAGCCTACGTTCACGGATTGCGCGGCGGTTCACGCGAGCGTTCGGCGCGGCGCGGTGTGACGCGCGGCAACCAACCCGAGTGGCGCCTGGACCGCTCGGTATCGTCGGAGCGTCGTGAGCAACCACCCGTTCGTCCCCCTGCGCCACCGTGCGGTGCGCCTGCTGTGGGGTGCCGCCGTGGTGAGCGACATCGGCACCTGGGTGCAGTTGATCGTGGTCGGCAGCCTGGTTGCATCCGGCACCGGCAGCGCCCTGCAGACCGGCCTCGTCGCGCTCGCCACGTTCATGCCTCAGGGCATCGCCTCACCAATCGGCGGGCTGCTCGCTGACCGCTTCGACCGTCGTCGCGTGTTCGCATCGGCATTGATGGCACAGGCAACGGTCACCTCCGTGCTGGCGGTCGTCATCGGCACCGGGGTGCGAACTCCTTGGGTGCTGACGCTGTTGATCCTGATCGGGAGCGCCGCAGGCGCCATCGGCGCTCCATCGTACGCAGCGATGCAGCCCGACCTCGTGCCGCCGCGCGAGCTGATGCAGATGGTGTCGCTCGGCGTCTACTCGTGGAACAGCGGTCGAGTGCTGGGTCCGATCCTGGGGTCGTTGCTCGTCCTCGTCGTCGGCCCGGCGTGGACGATCGCGTTCAACGCCGTGTCGTTCGTGGTGATGGCCGGCGCCGTGGTGGCCGTCCGTCGCTCCTTCACGCCACATGGGGACTCCGGAACCGTGCGTGAGCGGCTCGGCGCTGGCACACAAGCGTTGCGTGCCACGCCCGGTTGCTGGCACGCGCTCGTGATGCTCGCCCTCTTGAACTGCATGCTCGTCCCGTTCATGGGCCTGGTGCCGATCTACGTGCAGGGCAACTACGACGGCGGCACCGGGATGGTCGGCCTCGTCGCCTCTGCCCAGGGGGTCGGCGCCATCATCGGCGGCATCCTGATCTCGTTCCTGGCCCAGCGATTCGCCCGTTCGACCCTGGTCGTCGGCGCCGTTCTCGCCGTATGCACCCTCCTCGTCGCCTACGCATTCGCCCCGACCCTGACGTGGTTGATCGCGGTGATCTTCGTGCTCGGTGGCGCATGGTCGAGCTTGTTCATCACCCTCTCAGCGGTGATCCAGCGCGATGCACCACCGGCCAGCCGCGGCAGGGTGATGTCGCTGATGCAGGCCACGTTCGGCATCACCTACGGTCTCGGCCTCCTGTTCATCGGAGCGATCGGCGACCTGATCAACCTCCACGTCGCGTTCGCGACGGGTGCGGTGATCGGCCTGGTCGGATTCTGGCTGCTGACGATCCGCGCTCGCAACTGGCGTGCCGCGATCGACGGCCGCGCAGCGGTCGCCGACCTGCAACTCGCTGCCTCCTGAACACGAGCGCGCTGGTCGATCGGAGGGGTCTCGATCGACCAGAGTGTGTGATGTGAACCAGTCGTCGCGCGCACGCTCGAGCACGTTTTCGAGCTCAGAGCTTCGTCGTGTCGGCGCGTGTGCGCTGGTCGGGCTCGTCGCAGCCCTGGTGACGGCGCTCTGGACGGCATGGGAGCTGGCCGTGCTCGTCGGGTGGATCGTGATGACGGTCATCCTGCTCGCCTGGATCTGGAGCGAGGTCGGTCAGCTCGATGCTGCGACCACCGCTCGCGTCGCCACTCGTGAAGACGACAGCAGGGCAGCCTCGCGAGCAATGGTCGTTTCATCGAGCGTGTTGAGCCTTGCTGCGATCGTGAGCGCTCTGCACCGTGCGGCTCGGGCTCCGGTGCCGCTGGAGGTCTCGCTCACCGTCGCGGCGCTGGTCAGCGTGGTCGTCTCGTGGCTGATGGTGAACACCGTGTTCATGCTCCGCTACGCACATCTGTACTACGGAGGCGATGCCGTGGGCGGCATTGAGTTCCCCGGCGACGAGGCCCCGAGCTATCGCGACTTCGCCTACCTGTCGTTCACGATCGGAATGGCGTTCCAGGTATCGGACACGCCGGCGGTCGACCGTGCCTTTCGATCCACCGTGCTGCGTCATGCCCTGCTCGCCTACGTGTTCAGCATCGCGACGATCGCGTTCACGATCAACGTCGTCGCAGGTCTGGTCTGACGACTGCAACCGAGCGCCGCCACGGAGTGAGGTGACAGGATGCGTGCGCTGGCGTGCGCCGGGACGAGACGACCGGACGATCGACAGGGTGCGGTCGGCTCGCGTGATGGTCTCCACCTGTGTCGGCGCGATCGCGTTCGCTCTGCTGGTCGGCGCGCCGGGGGTCGGCGCCGAGCGAGCTGTCTCCCTGGTGCGACCGTCGCCGGCGCCAGCGACCGACCAGCAACGCCTGGCCGCGTACAACGAAGCGCTGTCTGCCCTGACGCAGGAGCTTGCGTACATCGTGCTGCTGGGTTGGGGTGAGGAGCCCGTTCCCACCGCTGCACGCGAGATGCCGGGTGCAATTGGCATCGAACGCTCCCAGGAGTCGGTGATGATCGACGAACTGCGCTCTCTCGACGGTCAGTCCGGACCTCAGGCGTTGGCTCGCCTCGAGGCGATCGGCGAGCCGATCACGCCTGCGATCGACCTCGTGCTCTCACGCAACGTTCCGCTGGATCAGCCCGGTGTCCCTCAGATCGGCACCGCGATCTACGTGAAGGCGTACGACCAGCTGTTGATTCCGTGGTCGGCCCTGATGGGGCTTCCCGCCACCGGACCAGCACCAACGGGCGCGCCGAGTGCCACGGTGCTGACATCGATCGAGCCGACAAGGCCGACGACTCTCGTGCCGGCTGCCGCCACGCAGGGCGCCACCACGCCGGGCGCTCGGTCGAACGTTCCGACCACCGTCGCGTCCGCGATCTCCGCGGTCGGCACTGCCGAAGGGGTCGGGGGCGATTCGACCGGAACGGGAGCGACGTCCGGCCTGATGATCGTGCTGGTCATCGTGCTCGCGGTCGTGGTGATCGTGTGGACACTCGTGAGCGCGCTGTCGCGACGCCGTCGCCGTTCGACTCACGCCCGCGCGACGTTGGGAGACGACGTGCTCGATGCCGGCCGGACGATCATGGCTGCCGTCGAGCTCGACGAGTTCCTCCGCGCCGTGGCTGAACAGATCGCTCGACTCGTCGGCGCGGAGGCTGCGGTCGTGGTCGACGGATGTTCGTGGACGCCTCCGAACCGCGATCTGCCCAGCGATGGCGTGCTGGATCGCGCAGTCGCGACTGGCCGTTCGGTGCGAGCCGATGGCGCGACCGTGGTCCCGATCGTCGCCAGCGGTCGAGTGCTCGGAGTGCTGGTCTCGTGGTCACCGCAGCCGCAGACCGAAGAGACGCTGGGCACCTTCGCACCTCTCGTGGGCGCAGCCCTCGAGGGAGTTCGTTCGCGGATCGAGCACGAACACCTCGCATTCGACGACGGCCTCACCGGCGTAGGCAACCGTCGACGGTTCGATCGTGACCTCGATCGCTTCATCGGCGCCGGTGGTGATCGACGCATGCCGGTCGCCCTGGCGATGGTCGATGTCGATCACTTCAAGTTGTTCAACGACACGCACGGCCACCAGACCGGCGATGCGGTGTTGCGGCACGTGGCTGCAGTGATCGCGGCGCATGTGCGCGCCGGCGACCTCGTGTACCGATACGGCGGTGAGGAGTTCGCCGTGCTCCTGCCGGATGCCGAGCTGGTCGACGCGATCGAGGTCGTCGAACGGGTCCGATCGGCGATCGCGGCGTCGCCCCTTCCGGGCCCGGCCTATGCCTCCGTCCCCGCCGTGACCGTCTCGGTGGGAGTCAGTGCGACCCCACCGATCGACAGCAGCGCGATGGTCCGTTCGGCAGACGAGGCTCTGTACGCCGCCAAGGCGGCAGGGCGCAATCGAGTCGAGGCGATCACCGTCTCCTGAGCACACCAACCCCGGCGATGAGAGATGAGTGTCGCTGCCGCCCCCTTCTCTCATCGCTCTTGGGCACCGCCCGGACTCGATGAGAGATGGGGGTGCCACCGGCACTCATCTCTCATCGCGGGGTTGGGGTCAGGTGGTCGATGCGGCGAAGATGCCGGCGATGGCTGCGTCGAGGGCGGCATCGAACTCTGCATCGCTCATCTGGGCGGTGAGGCCCTCGGTGAGTGCCCGCGAGAAGCTGGCGATGATGCCGTGGTTGCGGGCCAGCTTCGCATTCGCATCATCACGGCTGTAGCCGCCGGACAGCGCCACCACCCGCAGCACCTTAGAGTGCCGCGCGAGCGGTTGGTAGAAGTCGTCGACCGTGGGCAGGGTGAGCTTCAGCATCACGTGCTGATCGGCGTCCAGCGCGTCGAGCTGAGCGAGGATCGACTGCTGGAGCAGTGCTTCTGCCTCGGCCTTGGTGGTGCTGTTGATGTCGACCTCGGGCTCGATGATCGGGACGAGCCCGTGGCCGAGGATCTGCTTGCCCACCTCGAATTGCTGAGCCGCGATCGCGTCGATGCCGGAAGCATCGGCATGCAGGATCACCGAGCGCATCTTCGTGCCGAACACGCCGGCCGCCACCGCCCGCTCGCACAGCGCGTCGAGCTGCGGCATGGGCTTCATCAACTGCACACCGTCGCTCTCGTCGCTGAGGCCCTTGTCGACCTTCAGGAACGGCACGACCTGCTTGACCTTCCACAGGTACTCGGCCGACCCCATCCCCTCGATCCGACGGTCCATCGTCATCTCGAACAGGATCGCTCCGAGCACGCGCTCACCGGTGAAGGCAGGGCTGGTGACGATGCGCGAGCGCATCGCGTGCATCAGGTCGAACATCTCTTCTTCGGTGGAGTACTCGCTCTCCTCCACGCCGTAGAGACGGAGTGCCTTCGGGGTGCTGCCGCCGCTCTGGTCGAGTGCGGCGATGAAGCCGGCTCCGGTACGCACACGCTCCAACATCTGACTCGTCTGACTTTGACTCATGCAACCGATCGTAGGCACCGATCGCACCAGGAGATGCCGCGAGTCGAGCTTCTTGGGCCCTTCGACCCATGCCAACGGGACCCGAGCTCACACGGTCGCTGCCCAGATCTCGTCGGACACCGGCGCTGCTCGGTCGAGCCGATCATCGATGCCGAGGCCGACGAGCGTTCGAGGGATGTCGAAGGGACCTTCATGTGTCGACTGTCGCATCGACAACCAACGGCGTCATCCCTCTGAAGGAGGATCCGTCGGCGCATCCTCCGCGCGACGGGCTGTGATTCGTCGGACTCGTCCGTGCGGCGGGTCAGGCAGCGGTGACCGTGGCCGGTAGGTGGAGCATGCCGTTGACGAAGTTGCTCGCCACTCGCACCGGTTCACCCGCCGGCGCGAACCGAACCCCACGGCGCACGATCTCCTCCAGCATCAAGCGCAATTCCAACCGGGCGAGCGGTGCACCGAGGCAGTGGTGTGGCCCGAAGGCGCCGAACGACGTGTGATCGGGCTTCGGTGCGCGGCCGACGTCGAACGAGCGTGAATCCGGCCAGATCTGTTCGTCGAAGTTCGACGATGCGTACCAGAGCACGACCCAGTCGCCCTCACGCACCTGCTTGTCGCGCAGTGTGGCATCGGTGGTCGCGGTGCGGCGCATGTGCAGCACGGGCACGCCACACCGGATGATCTCCTCCACCGCCGTCGGGATGAGCGACGGATCGGCATGCAGTCGCTCCTGCTGATCGGGGTACATCATGAGGTGATGGATGCCCTGCGAGATCGCAGTGCGGGTGGTCTCGTTGCCGGCGAAGACCAGCAACTGGAAGAAGTTGCAGAACTCCTGATCGGTCAGCCGATCGCCGTCGATCTCGGCGGTGACCAACTTGCCGACCAGATCGTCGGCTGGGCACGTGGAGCGCTCGGCATGCAGGCCGCGCCCGTACTCGAACAGCGCATGCGATGCCGGGCTGTTGAACGGCAGGAGTTCGAGTGGGGTGGTGTTGCCGTATGCATGGGGGTCGACCTCGCGGTGCGAGGTGCCTTCGACGAGTTGGTTCGAGAGTTCGACCATGAAGTCGGCGTCTGCCGCGGGGACACCCAGGATGCTGACGATCACTTGGATGGGCAAGGGCTCCGACAACATCTTCACCACATCGACGCCACTGCCGCCGGAACCGCTCTCGAGCATCGCATCGAGCAGACCATTGGTGATGCCGCGGGCAACGGCGTCGTAGTCGCCCGTGCGACGCATGGTGAACGGCGGCGTGACCAGTCGGCGGAGGCGAGTGTGCTCGGCGCCGTCGGTGTCGATCAGCGACTTGCGGGCGACCTTTGCTGCGGCGCTCAGCTCGAACAGGTTGGTGAACTCGGCCGAGGTGTAGGTGTGCCAGTCGCGGGTGACCGTCGTGACGTCATCTCGAGTGGTGACCGCCCAGAACCCGCCGCGCGAGCACTCCCAGTCGTGCCACACCACGGGTTCTTCCCGGCGCAGCCGGGCGAACTCGTCGTGCGGGATGCCGCTGCGCTCGTAGAGCTCGGGGCTGGCGATGTCGACCATGGGCAGGTGCTCGTTCCAGGAGTTGCGGGTTGCGGGTGGTGCGGGTGTCTCGCGGTGGGTGGGTTCAGGTGAACTCGACGTAGCGGGCGAACTCCCACTCGGTCACGTCGTCGATGTCGCCGCCGGCGCTCGCCTCGTACCGTGCGAGCTCGTTGGTGGTGAGGGCGAGGAAGTTCACGCCGAACTCCTCGCCCAACGACGCTGCCAGCGAGCTGCCGGCGAACGCGCTGACGCCCTCGGCGAAGGTCGCCGGCAGCAGCGGGTGATCCCCCGGATCGTCGTACTGGTCGCCCAGGGCTTGCGGGCCGGGGTCGAGTTGGCGCTCGAGGCCGTCGGCACCTGCGGCGAGGAGCGCAGCGACGATGAGGTACGGGTTGGCGTCCGCGCCGGCACCACGGAACTCGACCCGATTCGCCTGGCCCTGGCCCACCGTGCAGCGGCACAGCACACTGCGGTTGTCGCCGCCCCAGTGAGCGTGAGTGGGGCAGAACGTGTAGGGCCGCACCCGCTTGTATCCGTTGCCCATCGGAATGCCCATCAGGCTGATGGATCGGGCATGGTGGATCAGGCCACCCACCCAGTGGCGGAACACGTCGTTCAAGAGGTGGCCATCACCGCCGTCGAACACGTTCCGACCGTCCTTCGACAGGCTCGTGTGCACGTGCATGCCATTGCCGGACTGACCCGCGTACGGCTTGGGCATGAACGTCGCCCGAAAACCGTGGGCGCGAGCCACCTCTTTCACCGTGGCCTTGAACAAGATGGTGTTGTCGGCGGTGCGCATCGGGTCGGCCGGGCCGAAGTTGATCTCGAGCTGGCCCGGCCCGTACTCGGGGTTCGACGACTCCAAAGGGATGTCGAGGTCGAGCAGCGCGGAGCGCATGTCGGCGACGCACCGCTCGAGGGGGAAGTTGTCGATCAGCGAGGAGTACTGCACGTTTGACTGGACGGGTGTCCAGTCGTCGTTGCAGACGTAGCACTCGAGCTCGGTCGCCGCGATCGGGTCGTAGCCGAGGGCGTTCACTCGGTCGACCTGGGCCTGCAACACGTTGCGCGGGTCGAGCGGATGAGGCTTGTGCTCGTGGTCGATGCTGTTCGACATCACCGTTGCGTATCCGGGCCGGTGCTTCAGCAGCCGGAAGGTCGACAGGTCGGGTTCGAGGTGCATGTCGAGGAACCCCGCCCCCATGTTGATCAGCGGGCTGTCGACGATCTCACACTGCACGTCCATGACGTAGATTGCGTCGGCGATGTGCGCGCCGTGCTCGGCGACGGTGCGGATGAAGCGGCCGGCCGGCACCCGCTTGCCGCGAAGGTGGCCGTACGTGTCGATGGTGGCGAGCTCGACCGTGTGCACGCCTTCGTGGGCGATGAGGGCGGCGATCTCGTCGAGGCGTGGGGAGGGCATCCCGGCTCCTTGGTTCAGTCGATGGTGGGGGAGGGGCGGTCGTCGGGGTATCGGATGCCGACACCTCAGGGAACGAGCACCAGTCGGCCGGCGACGTCGCCGGCACGCAGGCGCTGGTGGGCCAGCTCGGCGTCCTGGAGCGCGACCGACTCCACGGTGTATTGGATGGGGTGACGATGGGCGAAGGCGATCAGCTCGCCGAGTTCGGCGACGGTACCCCAGATGCTCGACATGAACTGGGCCTCGTGCGGCACCGCGCCCACACCGAACGGCACCCGACCGCCGTACAGGCCGACGGCGATCACGATGCCACGACGGTTCACTCGCTGCACGGCAGCCTCGAGCGTGGGCTGGGCGCCGACGAAGTCGATGATCGCGTCGAACCTGCCATCGAGCTCGTCGGCGGTCACGGCGCCGCTGGCGCCGAGTTCGAGCGCCCGTTGCTGCTTTGCAGGTGCAGGGTCGGCCACCCACACCTCGGCGTCGCTCATCATCCGCAGGTACTGGATGCCGAACTGGCCGAGGCCACCGGCGCCGATCACCAACGCGCGTGCGGCTGAGCCCCGGCGTCGCAGCGTCTCGAGGGCGTGCTTGGTGGCCCGGAATGCGGTGAGCCCTCCGCACGCGAGCGGCGCCGACGCGACCGGATCGAGGTCGCCGATCGGCTGCAGGTACTCACGATGGGTGACCCGCATCTGCTCGGCATAGCCACCGTCTCGGAAGAGTCCGGCCTCGGCGCCGTCGGGGCAGATCATCTCGTGGCCGCTCTCGCAGATCCAGCAGTTGCGGCACCCCCACGGGGCGTACACCATCACCGGTCCGAGCTGATGGTGCACGCCGGTGACCTCATGGCCGGGGATCAGCGGCAGCGGGCTTCCGAACAGTCCGTCGACCACGTGGATGTCGGAGTGACAGACACCGCACGCCGTCACGTCGATCAGCTCTTCGCCGGCAGCGATCGTGGGGATGGGCCGCTCGACCGCGACGAGGGGACTGTTGAACGTCTGCAGTTCGATGGCTTTCATCGTGTGTTGCTTCTCTCGGTAGGTCGGTCAGGTGAATGGTCGGTCAGGTGAATGGTCGGTCGTCTCAGGGGAGTGGTCGCAGCAGCAGTGGTCCGATGCCATGCCATGGAGCCGCCTCGGCCAGTTCGAACCTGGGATGGCGCACGATCATCTCCTCCAGCGCCACGTTCACCTCTCGGCGGGCGAGGTTGCTCCCGAGGCATCGGTGAGCACCGGCTCCGAAGGCGGTGTGTGGGTTCGATGCCCGATCGAGCTGTACCTCGTACGGGCATTCGAATCGCTCAGGGTCGCGGTTGGCGGCACCGAATGCGAGCACGACCCGCTCGCCCGCCCTCATCGCGATGCCGTCGATGACGGTGTCCTGCTTCAAGGTGCGTGCCATCGCCTGCACGGGTGAGAGCGCGCGCAGGAACTCCTCGGTCGCCGCAGGGATCCGGCTGTGGTCGGCAGCAAGGCGAGCGAGCTCGTCGGGATGCTGGCCGAGGTACCACAGGCCGGCCCGGATGGTTCCCGCGGTGGTCTCGAGCCCGGCGACGAACAACAAGTAGCAGATGTCGAGCATCTCGTCGTCGCTCAGTGGACGGCCCGCGTGATCGGCGGCGATCAGCGACGAGATCACATCGGCTCCGGGACTGCGACGTCGGTGAGCGATCAGATCGCGGAAGTAGTCGTAGACCTCGACCGCCGCCTGGCGGGCAACGGACTCGTCGTCGGAGCGAGCGAACACGATGGCATCGACCCACACGTCGAACTGAGCGGCATCGTGCATCGGGAACCCGCAGTACTCGCCGAAGACCATCGCCGGGAGCATTCGACAGTACGGGGCTGCGTCGAAGACCTCTTGGTCCTGCACGTCGTCGAGGAGCTCTCGTGCCAGCGCGTGGGTGCGCGGCAAGAGGTCGTCCATCTTCTGGGGTGTGAAGAACGGCAGGAGGATCTGGCGATACGGAGTGAGCGCCGGTGGGTCGATGTCGAGCGGGATGAGGGGGCGATCGGTGCCGAACGACGGCAGGATCATCGACGGGGCGACGGAGAACGTGTCCCAGTCGTGCTCCGCGGCGTGCACGTCGTGGTAGCGGGTGAGCGTCCAGAAACCGCCGTAGTGGCCGCTCCACGACACGGGGCACTCGCGATGCATCGCCTCGTAGTCGTCGAAGATCGTGTCGAGGGCGGCTCCGTGGAAGTCGAAGTCGTACCGTGGGCGCTTCGTCATGTCATCCATCGCTCCCCCTTTCCTGCCCGTGGTGCCGGCGCGGCGTCGTCCCCACGACGGTTCGGACGCTATCAAGTATCAAATATCATCCAAGCCGTGGCCGACGATCAGGTGAACGGCGTGTTCGGCCCGAGCGTGGGCGCTCGCGACGATGCCTCGCGTCATGCCTGGTGGTCGGCGTTCGATCAGCTGGCTCACTTCCGCGGCGATCCGGTCGCCACGCTCGACAGCGTGAACGCGCTCGACGAGGCCTTCGTGATGGGGCCCGTCTTCACCCTCACGTACCGCGTGCTCGGAGGCGTCGACCCATCAGATCCGGCGGTCGCGCTCGACCGGTTGCGACTGGATGAGCGTTCGCCCCGCACCGACGAGCGCGAGCGTCGTCACGCGGAGGCAGCGATCCAGCTGTACCGAGGCGAGTTCCTCGAGGCGGTGGCCACGTGGCGCGGGATCACGCTCGACCATCCTGACGACTTCCCCGCCTACCGCTTCCTGCACGATGTGTGCCTGCACATCGGTGACGACACGATGCGCCTGCCCTCGGCCGAACGTGCTGCGGCTGCCTTTCCGGTCGGTTCCCGCGAGCATGGGCTGGCCGCCGGCATGTTCGCGTTCGCGCTCGAGGAAGTGGGCCGCTATGACGAGGCCGTCGAGCACGGCTCGGCAGCGCTCGAGGCCGATCCGGACGACCTGTGGGCGCGACATGCGCTCGCCCACGTCTTCGAGAGTGCAGGGCGACACGCCGACGCGATCGAGCTCCTGGTGCCGTCCACCGACCGATGGCAGCAGCAGACGCTCCTGAGCAACCACGTGTGGTGGCACCTCGCGCTGCGTCTGCTCGAACACGGCGATCTCGACGGGGCGCTGGCGGTCTTCGACGATCACCTGCACTCCACCACCGCGTTCGGGCTCTCCGACTCGACCTCGTTGCTGTGGCGCATCGACCTCGCCAGCGGGGGAGTGGTCGACACCATGGAACGGTGGGCCGCGCTCGCCGATTCCTGGTCGGCCAACCGGCAACGGCACACGTGTGCGTTCCTCGACATGCATGCCGCGTTCGCGTTCGCAGCAGTGGCCGACCACCCCGGAGCTTCGGCGTTCTGGACCGGCGTGGTCGACGCGCATGCGACGGGAGTGACCTACAACGACATCACGTTCCGCGACACCGTGGTGCCGCTGGTGGCGGGCATCCGCGCCGCGGGTGAGCTCGACGACGACCGGGCGACGCAGCTGTTGGCGTCGGCTCTTCCCACGCTGCACCGGATCGGCGGCAGCGTGGTGCAGCGCGACATCGTCGCCCGCACGCGCGATGTGGTCGAGGCCCGGACCTGATGTCCCGTCCCTTGGCACCGGCCGATCTCGCAGATCCTGCGCTGTACGACCGTGGCATTCCGCACGACGTGTTCGCGACCATGCGCGCCCAGCCCGGGCTCGTGTGGACGCCGGACACCTCGACGACGAAGGGGTTCTGGTCGGTCGGTCGGATGGCCGACCTCGTCGCGGTCTCGCGCGACGCGACCACGTACTCGTCCGAGCTGGGGCACATCCAGATCTACGACGTGGACGAAGACGTGCGCCGCGTGCGTGCGTCGATGATCGATCTCGACCCGCCGGTGCACACCCGTCTGCGGCGACTCGTCAGCGCCGCCTTCACGCCGAGGCACGTGCAGGCACACGAGGCAGCGATCCGCGTGCGGGTGCGCGATCTGCTCGACCGGCTCGTCGCCGTGGGAGAGGGTGACTGGGTGACCGACGTCGCCGCGCCGATCCCCATCGGTGTCATCTGCGACATCCTGGGCGTGCCCGCCGGCGATCACGACCTGATGATCGAGATGAGCGACCATCTCGTTGCCGGCACCTCGGGCGAAGAACTCGACCCCAGCGCGTACGGCAACACGACGCCTCTCAGGGAACTGCCGTTCAACAGCCCTGCTGCCTTCGGCGTCTACGACTACGCGTGTCGCGCCCGCCGTCAGCGATTGGACGCGCCGGCCGACGACCTGCTCTCGCTCCTGGCAACGGTGGAGATCGATGGCGAGCAGCTGAGCGAGACCGACTTCGCCCGCTTCTTCCAGCTGATGATCTTCGCCGGCAACGAGACGACAAGATCGTCGATGGCCCATCTCGCGGTGCACCTGACCGAGCACCCCGAGCAGTTCGCGATGGTCCGCCGCAATCCGGCACTGCTCGACCAGGCAGTCGACGAGGTCATCCGCTTCTCGTCGCCGATCTTGTACTTCCGTCGGACGGCCACCGTCGACACCGTTCTCTCCGGCACGCCGATCACCGCCGGCGAGAAGGTGGTGATGTGGTACGCCTCAGCCAATTTCGACGAAGCGGTGTTCGCCGATCCGCAGCGGTTCGATGTCCAGCGTCCCCGCACACCGGCACACGTGGCATTCGGCGGCGGCGGCGTGCACTTCTGCCTGGGCGCCTCGCTGGCCCGGCTCGAGCTCGCGATCCTGATCGACGAGATCGTCCGGAGCGACACGACGATCGAGGTGATCGGCGAGCCACGTCACGTGAAGTCGAACTTCGTGAACGGCATCGAGTCGCTCCCGGTGCGGGCACGTCGCCCATGACCGCGCGCCCTCTCGACGGGCTGCGCGTCGTCGATGCGGCCACGATCCTCGCCGGCCCGTTTGCCGCCTCGATCCTCGGCGAGTTCGGCGCCGAGGTGGTGAAGGTCGAGCAACCGGGCGTCGGCGATCCGATGCGTCGGCTCGGCACCGCCGGGCCCGAGGGCGACACCTTCTGGTGGTGGAGCGACACCCGCAACAAGACCAGCGTCGAGATCGACCTGCGCAGCGTCGACGGGGCCGCACAGTTCCGCGAGCTGGTCGCCGGTGCCGACGTCTTGATCGAGAACTACCGCACCGGCACCATGGATGCCTGGGGTCTCGGCTTCGAATCGCTGCGCGCTGCCAACCCGGGTCTGGTGCAGCTGAGCGTCAGCGGTTTCGGCCGAACTGGGCCGATGGCGGCGACCGCAGGTGTTGCCAGGATCGCCGAGGCCTTCGCCGGCATGACCCACCTCACCGGTGAACCGGACCGTGCGCCAGGTCTGTCGGGCTCCTCTGCGCTGGCCGACTACGTGGCCGGGTTGTACGGAGCCTTCGGCGTGATGCTCGCCCTCGAATCGCGTCGGTCGTCCGGCCGGGGACAACTCGTCGACATCGCGCTCTACGACGGCGTTGCCCGCTTCCTCGACGAGTACATGACGGTCTTCGCCGCGACCGGTGTGGGCCGTGAGCGGATGGCGGGCGAGACGCACCGGTCGGTGCCGCACAACAACTTCGAATCGGCCGACGGCCGTTGGGTGACGATCGCCTGTACGAACGACAGGATGTTCGACCGGCTCGCCGAGGCGATGGGACGGCCCGAGTTGCTCGACGATGCGCGCTTCGTCACCAATGAGGCTCGCATCGCGAATCGAGCTGCGGTGAACGCCGCCGTCGCATCGTGGGTGGCCGACCGGGCGGGCGACGACGTCGTCGCGACCTGCGAGCGCGCCGGTGTGCCGGCCGGTGCGGTGCACACGGCGGCCGACTACCTGCGCCACCCACAGGTGATGGCCCGCGAGTCGGTGTTGCGGATCATCGACGAGCGCTTCGGCGCTCTCGGGTCGCTCGTCGTTCCCGGAACGGTGCCGCGGCTCATGGAGACGCCCGGTCGGATCGACCGACTGGGTGCGACACTGGGCGAATCCGACGCCGCACAGGTGATCGAGCGTTGGAGCAGACGGAGGAACCGATCATGAGCCCGAACCCGTGGGATCTCACCGACGATCAGCGAGCGTTGCAGGCCCGCGCTCGAGAGCTGGCCCGCACGGTGATCGCTCCCCGAGCGGCCGAGGTCGACCGGAGCGAGGAGTACCCGTGGGACAACGTCGCCGCACTGCGCGATGCCTGCTTCACCGGGATGACCGTTCCTGTCGAGCTCGGTGGCCCCGGCCACAGCTTGTTCGATGCCGTGCTGGTGGTGGAGCAGATGGCCGCCGTCTGCGGTGTGACTGGGCGGATCGCGGTCGAGGCGAACATGGGAGCGATCTCTGCCGTGATGGAGTACGGAACCGATCGCCAGAGGCAGCTGGCTGCCGAGATGGTGCTCGCTGGCGACAAGCCCGCGATCTGCATCACCGAACCGGGTGCCGGCTCGGCCGCGTCACAGATGACGACCCGCGCCGATCGGCGCGGTGACCGATACGTGATCAACGGGTCCAAGCACTGGATCACCGGCGGTGGCGTGTCAAAGCTGCACCTCGTGTTCGCCCGGGTGTTCGACGAGGACGGCATCGAGCTCGGCATCGGCGGGTTCCTCGCCATCCGCGACGAGACGCCAGGCCTTCGACTCGGCCGCCGGGAACCGACGTTGGGTCTGCGCGGCATCCCGGAGATGGAGCTGTTCTTCGACGATACGGAGATCGCAGCAGACATGGTCCTGATGCCCCCCTCCGGTTTCGCGCGCGGCTTCGCCGATCTCATGAACGCGTACAACTCCCAACGAGTGGGCGCCGGCACGGTGGCTCTCGGCATCGCCACCGGCGCCTACGAGCTGGCGATCGAGTACGCGAAGGAACGTCAGCAGTTCGACCGGCCGATCGCCGAGTTCCAGGGTGTGCAATGGATGCTCGCCGACATGAGCACCAAGCTGGAAGCTGCTCGCAGCCTCACGTATCGAGCTGCATGTTCGCGAGGTGAAGGTTCCCCCTTCCCCGACGCGACGATGGCCGCACAGGCGAAAATCTTCACCGCCGAGTCGTCGATCGGCGTCGTGAGCGACGCGCTCCAGGTGTTCGGCGCCGCCGGGTATTCGCGCCGCAATCCGCTCGAGCGGATGTACCGCGACGTGCGGATGTTCACCATCGGTGGAGGAACGGCTCAGATCCTGCGGACGGTCGTGGCTTCCCGCATCCTCGACATGCGCCTACCGCAAACCCGGGACGGCTACGTCACCGGACCTCGCCCCGATCGCTGAGAGATCCTTGCTCCACCACCGGTGACCGAACGGTCAGATCCTGACGCGTTGCCTGCGGCGAGCGGCGGCCTGCTCGACCAGCCAGCGGAACAGCGGGTCGTCATGGCCGTCGTCCATCATCTCGGGGTGCCACTGCACGGCGATCCATGGCCGATCGATCGCCTCGATCGCTTCGATGGTCCCGTCCTCGGAAGTGCCGGTGATGCGGAAGCCGGCGGCGACGCGATCGATCGTCTGATGGTGCAACGAGTTCACCTCGATCGGCCTGCCGTAGAGGCGGGCGCATGCTGAATCGAGTTCGAACTCGACATGATGGACCGGCGAGTTGGGCGACTTGTCGAAGTGCGAGTGGTGGGGCACGTCCTGATGCAGGGTGCCACCACCGTGCACGTTCAACAGCTGCAGCCCCCGACAGATACCCGCGACCGGAAGACTCTCGGCTTCGGCCAAGGCGAGGAGACCGAGCTCGAGTTCGTCGCGCTCGGGCTCGATCGGGTGACCGTCCAGGGGGTCTGCGCCGTAGTGAACGGGATCGACGTCGGCGCCACCCGGCAGCAGGATGCCGTCGAACACGCCCATGTACTCCGCTGGGTTCGCATCGAACGGTAGGTGCACGGCGAGACCTCCCGCGTGCATCACGCCGCGCGCATAGTCGGCGAAGTAGAGGTCGACATCGATCGCAGCGAGACTGTCGGGGAAGTCGGCGATCTGTCTGCCGAGCTTGCGGCGACCGGGGAGTGCGATCACGGGACGGGTCACGAAGGTGACTCTACGGCCCACAGCTCGAGGGCGGAGCGCCTCGCGAGATCAACGATCGTGCGGGTCGAGGAAGCCGTCGACGACGCCATGGGCGGTCGCCAGCGCCCGCGAGTGGCCGGTGACGGCGGCGAGGAAGTCGTCCCGCTCCACGGCGATGAGCTCGACCACTGACGTCGCCGTTGCGGTTGCCGTGCGCGGCACGTCGCGCATGAGGGCGATCTCCCCGAACGAGTCTCCCGCTGACAGCTCTCGAATCCGCTGGCCGTCCTGGTCGATCGCGACCGTGCCCCCGAGCACCACGTAGTAGCGGTCGCCCGGATCGCCCTGCCGGATGATCGACTCGCCGGTGCCGATCGAAAGTCGTTCGGCGTGACGGGCCAGCCGCTCGATCGTGGGTGCCGACAGTGGCGAGAAGACCGGATCGTCGAGCAGCCGGGCGACGATCGCCTCGTCGACCGGGGCCAACTCGTCGCTGTTGCGACGCAGCAACCCGACGGCGATCAGCAGCACGAGCGCGATCGCGGCAGCGACGATCACGAACGCCGCGCCGAGCGACGCTCGGCGGACCAGGAGGGAGAGCACGAACGACCCTGCTGCCATCGAGGCCATCAGCGCACCCTCCACGATCCCGGAGACCCTGGCCAGCACGTCCGACGGGGTCTGGCGTTGGACGCACACCACGCTGGTGATCACCAAGACGGTCCCGCCGGCGCCCAGCGCTCCCATTGCGAGCAGGGCGGGCACGAGGTGGTCGACGACCGATGTGACGGCGATGGCCACCACGATGCACGCCGACGCGACCGAGAACTGACCGATGACGTTGCCGGCCTGCCCGAGCCGCGCTGTCGCGATGGCGCCTGCGAATCCACCGACGCCGGCTGCGCCCGCCAGCAGACCGGCGCCACCGCCGCCGGACCCGAGCCGATCCTCGGCGAGGACCACGAACGCCCAGTCACCGACTCCCTTTGCGAGCCCGGCGCAGGCGATGAAGATCAGCAGGATACGTAGGTGCGGCGTGTGGCGGAGGACGGTGAATCCGGCGAACGCGGCCCCGAGGGCGCCGCGTGCATGGATGCTGCGGATGCGCTCGTCGGCGCCGGCAGGCACCCCCAACGTCGCGATGCACGCCACCCCGGTGAGCCCTGCCGTCATCACAAAAGCTCCCGCGGGCGACGAGACGGCGATCGTCACGCCCGCGATCACCGGGCCGACGAACACCCCCACCTGCTCGATCAACCCCGACACCACGTTCACCGCCACCAGGTCGCGCGGCGTGCGGGCGACCGTGGGCAGCAGAGCCCCCATCACCGGCCGGGTGAAGCTCACGGCCGTCGCAGCGCCTGCGGCGCACACATACGCGAGAACCGGCGCATCCGCCCACATCGCAGCAGCGGTCGCGGTCATCGCGACGCACTGTGCGCCGTAGCCGGCCGCAAGAGCAGTGCGTGGAGAGAAGCGGTCGCCTGCCAACGACGAGAAGGGGGTCAGCAACACGGCCGGCGCGAGCTGGACGACGGCGACGAGGCCGACCTCTTCGGCACCGCCTCGCTCCAACGCATAGAACAGCACGGCGAGCCAGCTGGCGTGCTCGCTGATCGCAAAAGCGACGAATGCGAGGTTGAGCCGCCGCAACTCCTTGGCCCGTGCAACCCGTCCGATCAGCGCGAGCTGTCCGCTGCCCACCTTCATCGCACCGCTCGACCTTCCCCTGACGTGACGGCAGAGTAGTCGGACACGCCGGCCACCCTCGACCGTGTGTCTCACGCCCGACTCAGTGTCTCACGCCCGTCGAGATCGTCGGGCCGTGGACCGGATGTCACGTCAGGTGCCGATCCTCCAGCGGTAGTTGCCCGCTTGCGTCGCATACACAAGGTCGGTGTTTCGATCTCGCCAGCCCTCGACGGCGAAGCAGATCTCGCGATCGGTCGGTGCTGGGTCGCCGAACACATCGGTGGCGAGGGCGCGGCCGGTGTTCACGCCGAGGGCGGCGTCGTAGGCGATGCCGCCCGAGATCAGGGTGACGTTCTCGCGCACGAACCCCAACGGCACGTCGCCATCGAGGGTGAAGATCAGGCACAGGTGCCCGTAGCCGTCGAGTGGGTCATGGGGCGTGATCTCGATGCCGGCCACCTCGATCGTCTCGTCCAGTCCGGGCTCGCTCCCGAATGCCGCGGTGGTGTCGGGCGCTGCCGTGGAGGCAGGCGATGTCGTGACGACGTCGGTGGGTACGACCTGTGTGGTGGCGATGGGCGACAGGTCGGGATCGGCGTCGTCGCTCGTGAGCGCCGAGACGCCTGCGACCGCCAGCACTGCGAGGGCGGCGACACCGACCAGCACCACCGGCGCCCATCCTCGTCTGCGAATCGGCAGGTTCGGCACCGTCACCGCCGGCAGCGGCAGCTCCGAGATCCGATCGAGTTTGCGGCCTGCCGCAGCCGAGGTCCGATCGAGCAGATGCTGGGCCGCTTCGCGCATCGCCGCGTCGAACACCACCGCCCGTTCCTCTTCAGGCGTGATCGGAGAACGCCGAGTCGCGGCGCGGGGGATCGGTGCCAGCAGTCCGAAGCCGGCAGGCGGACGAAGCACGTTCGGATCGGCCGGGACCCGGTAGGTGCCGAACGCCGCCGCTGGTTCGTTGTGTTCGAGTTCGATTCTGGCGAGCGCCCACTCGAGGTCGGAGATGTCGGCACCGGTTCCGTCTCCCCAGCGGGCCTCGCGGGCACGTCGGGTGAAGGCTCGGCGCGCCTCGGCCAGGGATGTTCCGTACGTCAGTCCGAGCAGGACGTACGCGTTGCGGCGATCGTCGCCGGCGGCGCTCACAGCATCCTCATGGTTGCCCGGCGGATGTCTCGCACCGTTCGGAGCAGGTCGTCGATCTCGCGGGCGATCGGTGTTCCTGCAACGTGCGGACGGAACTCGCTGAGCACGTCGTCGGCTGCGATTGCATCATCGAGGATCGGCTCCAAGGCTGCCCGCAGCGCAGGCACGTTGCGTCGCTGGCGCGGGTCGCGGCGAAGCCGCCGGTCGAGGTCTTCGACCGCCTGGACCATTCGATCGATGACCAGTTCGAGGAAGCGGACATGGCACGTGGCGAGCCGCTCCCACGCAGCGTCCATCACGTGCAGCAGATGGGGTGAGGGGCGTCGGTCGCTCCAGTGGGAGTCGGCGTCGGCCAACAACTGCAGGTACGTGTCGGGTGGTGGGTCGCTGCCCGGCTCGGTCTGTTCGCTCACGGCGAGCACCGCCAGGGGAGCGAGCAACGAGCGATGGTCGGCCGTGACGGGCATCTTGCGTTGCACCGCGAAGAGGGCGAACAGCGCGCACGAGCCGTCGTCGTCGAACACGTGTCGGGCGGCGATCTCGACCGCCCGGTCGCGTTCTGCTGCGACCCAGTCCGGCACCGAGCCGGATCGAAGAGCGAACGTGAGCGCATCGACGTACTCCCGGGGGCCCGTTGCACGCGCTTGGTACACGCGCGCTTCCAGCGTGGCGCGATGCGGCGACGAACCGAGGTGCGCAGGTCGGGCGAGCCACTCCCGGTCGACGTTCGACTGCATGCCCGCGATCGACCGGAACACGCCGATGTCGATGTCGGCGACCACCAGTTCCCGAAGGGCTTCGGTGAGCGCCGCCGGCACAGCACGTTGCCGACGAACGGTCCAGGGCAGCTCGTCATCGCTCCACAGATGGACAGCCCGCATGGCGGCTGCACAACGCAGTTCCAACGAACCCGAGTCGCGCACGAGCCGGGCGAGTTCGAGTGCGGCCGACTCGGGATCGAGGCTCGACGCGACGATGGCGAGGTTCACCCGCAACGGCACGTCGTCGGCGCCACCGATCGCGCTCAACAGGATGTCGCGCGCTGCATCTCCGTCGTTGCGCTGCCACAGCGCGAACGCGACCAGGTTCAGCGCATCTCTGCGCTGGTCGTCGCCTGCGGCAAGCCGATGGGCATGGTGCCCGGCTTCGAGAGCGTTCGTCCAATCGCCGACGACCAGGTGGTCGAACGTCGCGCTCAGGGCGTACCAGCCGATGAACCGCTGTGTCTGCGGATCGAGGTCGTTCTTCCAGTTCCACAGTCCGACGTCGAGCCGGCGGGCCAACAGCGGCCACAGCGATGGATCGGCGACGAGGCGGGGGGTGAGTGTGGCCGGTGACGGTGATGCAAGGAAGTCCGCGAGTTGATCGGCTCGTTCCGGGTCGACCTGACGCAGGTCGTCGCTCACTTCGCCGTGTTCGACGAGATGCACCACACCGCGCACATGGGCATCGGCGAACCCGGCATCGATCTCGTCGATTCGACCCGCTGCGAGCCGTCGTCGATCGCGCTCGAACGTGAGCCCGATCTGTTCGACGTCGTCATCGCTCAGGGCCTCTGGCCGGGTACGGGCGGTGACGTGGCGACGTTGCTCGTCCGACATGGTCTCGGCCGCCAGCGGAGAGCTCAGGTCGATCAGGTCGTCGAGCACCGACAAGCTCACGTTCGGCCCCACGTCGAGCGGTTCGTCGAGCACGGATCCACTCAGCGCCAGGGCGCGGGCAACGCTCGGCGCAACCCCTGACAGGCGCCGCAGCGAGTCGGGGAGTGCCGCTGCGGGGTCGAGCAGGAACCGGGCGAGCGGCGTGATGCCGCACGCGATGCTCACCTGGGTCAAGCGTTGCGCCGCGGTGCCGTGCAAGCGCTTGCCCAGCAGGAACCGTGCGTTCGAAGCGGCATCGCCGACCCATCGCTGCGCCGCCC
Source organism: Actinomycetota bacterium (assembly GCA_043755475.1). GTDB lineage: Bacteria > Actinomycetota > Acidimicrobiia > Acidimicrobiales > Ilumatobacteraceae > VFMC01. Next base: position 5,942 of record JAYUSX010000439.1, on the reverse strand, counting down.
ATCGCAAGACGACGGTCACCACGGCGTACCCGTTTGCCGGCAACAGGCCGAACTGCTCGGCGGCACGATCCCGATCGCCGAGGCGGAGGTGACCGAGCCCGGTCCACCACGAGATCTCACCGGCGCTGAGCGGCAGGCGCGACACGAGTTCGGGATGGCCGGCAGTGGCGAGCTCGCACGCGGTGCGTCGAGCGCGGGGCAGATCGACGGCGTGTTCGACGCCGAGCCGAGTCGAGATCAGCGTGGGTTCGATCTCGGTGTTGCCCCAACCGAGCAGCGACGGACAGGTGCACGCGATCAGTGCTGCGGCGACGCCACAACGGATGTCGGTGAGGCCCCCCACCGGCACGAAACCGTTCGGTCCGTCGGCCAGCACATCCACCGTGCGTCCGTCGGCGGTGACGATGGTGTCGACGAGCGAGCCGGGTGCCGGAGCGCGCGGTGCGATCGGTGTCGGACCGGTGATGTCGACTCCGGCCGGATTGGTGGGATCGGCGAGGATCACCTCGGGTGGGCTCACCGCATCGGCGGGACCCTCGGTCGTCGGTGCCTGCTGCTCAGACGGGCGGACAGCCCCCACAGGGGCTCGCAACCAGAGCGCGGGCGTGGCCGTGCCGCCGCGACCGATGTACCCGACTCGCACCGTGTCGGGGCGGACGAGGACAGGACCGGCCATGGAGGTGTCGTGTGAGCACCGTGGGCACAGCACCGCAGCGGTGCGATGTCCGCAGTGCAGGCACGTCGCTCCATGGAGCTCCACGAACGTGTCCGGCGTCAATCATCCCCCTCAGCCTCGACCCCATCCTGGTGGTCGCTCCGGTGTCGGTGGCGAAGGCTAACCCGACGCGGCGGGCCTGTCCTGCACGCTCGAAGGCATCAGGCGTCGACCACCTCGAGCCGAACGCGCTTGTTGCCCTTGCCCTTGTTCTCCAACTTGATCACACGAATCCGGCCGACTTCACCGGTGGAGCGCACATGGGTGCCGCCGTCGGCCTGTTTGTCGAGGCCGACGATGTCGACCACACGTATCTCGGTCACGGTCGAGGGGATCATCGACACCTTCGTGCGGATCAGGTCCTCGTCCATCACCGCCGTCGACCTCGGGAGGAACGACACCTCGATGACCCGGTCGGCTGCGAGCTCGGCGTTGACGAGATCCTCGACCCTCGCACCGAACCCGTCCGGCAACGGGTCGAACTCGAAATCCATTCGTGCGCTCAACGGCTCCATGTTCCCGCCGGTCACCGGTACCCGCCACTCGTTCCAGATCACACCGCACAGCACGTGCAGCGCGGTGTGTGTGCGCATGAGCCGATGTCGCCGGTCCCAATCGAGTTCGCCGCGAACCGACGACCCGATGGCCGGCAACTCGCCGCCGGTCACCGAATGCCACACGACCTCGTCCTCCTTGCGGACATCGGTCACCGCGAGCCCGGCCAGCGTGCCGGTGTCGTGCGGCTGTCCGCCGCCGGTGGGATAGAACGCGGTGCGGTCGAGCGCGATCGCACCGTCGCGCACGTCGACCACCGTCGCCTCGAACTCGGAAAGGTAGGCGTCGCGCAGGTAGGACAGATCGGTGCTCATCGGTCGTGATTCTGGCAGCCCCGCTAGCGTGACCGTCGATGGGCCGATTCGATCCTGCCGGCATGGCCGGCCGCCTTGCCCGCTCGGTGCGTGCCGCTGATGTGACAGGTCGCGTGAAGCATGCGACGCAGACGCTCCGCGACGAGTTCCAGGCCGGCAAACGGGGCGACGAAGGCCTTGCCCAGCCGATCTGGGCCTCGCCGAAGGAGCAACTCGATGCGGTTCTCGGCCTGCTGCGCGGGGCGGCCCAAGCATCCGCCACCGCAGCGACGGCGGCAACGGAGGCCATGACCGACATGGCGACCGTCCAGGCGACCGAGACCGACGTCCAGGCGACCGAGACCGAGACCGATGGCGGTTCCGGTGTCGCCGAGCCGCAGGGCCCCGCCTCCGGTGTGGTCGATCTCGACGACATGCTCGCGTCCGACGCCGACGAGGTGGCGGCCGCGCTGCGCAACGTCGACTGGGCGACGGTGAAGTCGGCTGCGGCCGAGCGCACCGGCGATGCCGCCCGAACGGTGAAGGCCATGGCCGATCAGGTTGATTGGTCCCGAGTGCAACCGGTCGCGGCACAGGTGTCGAGCGCGCTCATCGCCGCGGTGGCGTCGGGGCAACTCGGCGTCGGCGGACGGCTGGGTTCCACCGTGGCCCGGGCGATCGTCGACCAGGGTGGCCTCGGTCAGCAGGTGGCGAAGCGCGTGAACGCCAGGCAGCTACCGGTGCCGGCCGACCTGCGTCGGATCATCGACGCCACCGCCCGCGAGTCCTGACCGACCCGACCCACCGAACCCTCGCGATGAGAGATGAGTGGCCCTGGCGCCCTCATCTCTCATCGCGGTCACTCGTTCGGGGTGTCGTCGTGATGCTCGAGCCGGGTGAGCTCGAGGATCGCGGCCGCCACCACCTGGTGGACCCGGTGGGCGGCACCGATCGAGTCGGGACCGTTGTGGCTGCCCTCCACCGGCACGACCACCAAGCCGGCTGCGATCGGCCTCCAACGGGCCTCGGTGTAGGCACGATCGGTGGCCGATGCTGCCAGGAGAACCGTCCGGGTCGGCAGGCGCACAGGGTGGTAGGCCATCGCTGATCGGTCGACCGATTCCTCCACGAGCACCGCGGCGGTCTGCGCCGCTCCGAGCGCGGCCGCGACCCCGGCCGTCTCCCCGTGGCGAGTCGCCAAGGCCAGACGTCGGCGGGCAGCCACGCGACGGTTCACTTCGGTCGCCACGCCCCGGACGCCACCGTCGGCGAACAGGCGGCGGTACTTGCCGAATCGCGACCCACGCGACTCCCGCAGTGCATCAGGGTGCACCGTGTCCATGAAGACCACGGTGTCGGCGAGGTGACCGAGCGCGCGTCGGCGCTTGGCCACCTCCCACGCCAGCAGCCCACCGCTCGAGCCGCCGAGCAGCACGCATGGGCGATGCCCGGCGATGTCCTGAAAGCCCTCGAAGAACGCGTCGACCTGGTGTTCGATCGTCGCCTTCGCGACGGTGCGCTCATCGGCGCCGGGCAAGCGGAAACCGACGACGTGATGGGCGATGTGCTGCGTGCGCAGACCCGCGATCAGGTCGTAGTAACCGAGGAGGTGGCCGTTGCCGCCGTGGGCGAACAGCGCCAGCATCGGTCGGCTGCGGTCGTTGGGATCGCCATGTTCCCACTCGATCAGTGGATGACTCAGAGGATCGCCGGCCGCCTGTCGATGGTTGGATCCCGCCGAGGCGTCGAGCGCCGCCGCCAGCCCCTGGGCCGTGGGGTGTTCGATCAGCCGGGTCACCATCACCGGGCGGCCCAGGTCTCGTTCGATTCGCGTGACGGTCAGCAGCGCAGCCAGCGAGTCGCCACCACTACGGAAGAAATCGTCGTTCGGCAGGATCTCGCGTTCCAACGCCGATGCCATCGCGTCGAGCACGACCGCCAGGGTGGCCGACGACGGCGATGGTGTCGTCGAGCCGCCGCGGCGACCCGACGGCGCGCCCTGAGGTTCGGCGTCGGGGTCGAGACCGTCGTCCCGTCGAGTCGGAGTCAGGCCGACGAGCGCACCTCGATCCAACTTGCCATGGACGTTGCGCGGCAGCTGATCCCACACCTGGAACCGGGTGGGGCGCAACTTCGGCGGGAGCACGGCGAGCGCGTCTGCGATGTCTTGCAGCTCGACGCGACCGCCAGAGGTCTCGATGTGTGCGACGAGGACCAGCCGTTCGCTGTGCTCGGAGACCGATCGACGAAGGGCCGTCACCGGGTCGTCAGCGGCGCTCGCCCGGGCGAGAAGCGCACGGGCGGTGACATCGGGGAGGGCCGCCAGGGCCTCGTCGAGTCGTCGCGGATCGGCCATCGACACCACCGCGTCGCGAACCCCGCTCACTCCGACGAGCACGCGTTCGATCTCGGCCGGTTCGATGCGCAGACCGTTGACGCTGAGCTGATCGTCGACCCGGCCCTCGAACCACACGGTGGCGGCGTCGATGCGAGCTCGGTCGCCGGTGAGGTACGAACGCCCGAGGTCGCTGACCACGAATCGCCGTGCCATCGATTCGATGTCGTTCACGTATCCGTTGCTCACCCCTGAGCCGCTGATCTCCAACTCGCCGAGGCAGCCCGCTGGGAGCGGCGCGCCCGCTTCATCAACCGCGCGGACGATGGTTCCGGCGATCGGTCGACCGATCGGAACCGGGTCGTCACCCGGTGAACAGCGGTGGACGGTTGCCCACACGGCCGTCTCGGTCGGGCCGTACTCGTTGATCAACGCGCACTCGGGACGCAGCTCGACGTGACGGCTCACGAGGTCGGCGGCGCAGGCTTCACCGGCAACGATCACATGGCTCATCCAGTGTGAGCGATCGGCGCCACGTTGCAGCATGGCGCGGTAGAGGGTGGGCACCAGCAGCGTTGCCTCGACCCGACGATCGTCGATGAGGTGAAGCAGCGCGTCCGGATCGCCGGCCTCGGCATCGGTGGGCAGCACCACGGTGCCGCCCGTGGTCAGCGTGCCGTACAGACCGGCCACGGACGAGTCGAACGCCAAGCTGGACACCACGAGGAACGACGCGATGTCGTTGCCGTAGAACTGGCGCCGAGCCTGATTGGAAGCTCCGAGCTGATCGTGACCGACGGACACGCCGCGGGGCGTTCCCGTGGAGCCGGATGTGAACAGGACGTATGCCTCGCCGTCCGGCACGTCGCTCGGCCGGAGGCCGGCATGCCCGCCGGACGTCAGTGCGATCCCGGCCCCGTCGATGGTGGCGTGAGCCCCAGCCTCCGACGCGATCAGCTGTCGACGAGCGAGCGGTGCACTGGGATCGATGGGGACGAAGGAGCATCCAGCCCTCCAGACTCCGAGGAACCTGGCGATCGTCTCCTCGCTGCGCGGAGCCAGCACCGTGACCCGGCTGCCCGCGGTCACGCCGAGTGCGCGCAGGGTTGTGGCGACGTCGTCGGCGGCCCGGATCAGGTCTGCATAGGTGGTGGACCGTCCTGCGCAGTGGATGGCAGCAGCGTCGGGCGAGGCGCTCGCGATGTCTGCGATGAGGCGGTCGACCCGTCGGTTCGACGGCTCGCCGACGAGGGGGTCGCCGACGAGGCGGCCTTCGAGCAGCGACGGAAGTTCGAGGTCGGCGACCGTGCGTGATGGATCGGCCAACAGGCGGCCGATCGTGTGCTGTACGTCGTCGAGGAGCAGCTGGGCGCCGCGGTCGTCGAGGATCGTGCCGCGATACTCGAGCCCCAGGTCGACGACGTCGTCGCGCACCTGGACGAAGAACGTGGCATCGGCGACCGCTGCACCGCTCCACAGGATCTCGTGTTCGGCGTGCACGGACCCGCCGACCGAGGTGGCCAGATCCTCGTAGGCGAGGATGACGTTCCCGGCACCGAGCGGGAGACCTGCGTGTCGTGCTTCGGCCACCAGGCGCGCGGCTGGAAGGCGTCGGTGCGCGAGCGCCTGCGCAACCTCGGTGCTGGCGCGCTCGGCCACGTCGGCCAGCGTCATGCTCGGTTCGAGCTCCATCGGCACCGGCAACACGTTCAGGAAGTAGCCCACGAGGGACTCGTCCGCCGGTTCACGTAGCGATGTCGTGAGCCCGATCGTGAACCGGTCGGCACCCGCGTAGCGGCGCAGCGTCGCGGCGAGCGCGGCGAGCGCGAGCGCGAAGCCGGTCGTGGCGGGCCCACGGCGGAGATCAGTCGCTGTCCAGGGAAGGCGGCGACCGATGAATCCGTCGGGGCCAGGGCGGTCGTGGCGCAGGAGTCCGAGCGCGTCGGTCGCCGGCGCTTGCCAACGGCGCTGCCAATGCGCGAGGTGGGTCGCGAGGTCGCGATCCACCGCGGCCGCCACATCGCTGTAGCTCGCTGCGAGCGGG
>JAYUSX010000438.1:0-3042 GCA_043755475.1 Actinomycetota bacterium | reverse complement strand
GATCGGCGAGGAAGTCGTCGAGCTCGTCGTCGAGCAGGTTGAAGATCTGGCGCTTGTCGGTGAGCGCGCCGGTGGACACCATGCGACTCCCGAGTTCGTACATCGACAGCTTGACCTCGTGGATCAGACGGATGCAGGCGTACTTGCCCTGCTCGCGCCAGCCGAACCAGTTGGCACCGGCGGCGAGCCCGGCAGCCAGGGTGCCGTGGGTGTCGGGGTCGCCTTCGACGGATGCGAGCAACTCGGTCGTGAGCCGCTCGCGTTCGGCGGCCGCGGCGGCCTTGGCAACGTGCGGGGAACGGTCGTCGCTCTGATGCCGCAGACGATCGATCATCCTGAGCGGGATGTCGGCCCGCGTGGTCCACGAGTCGGGCCGCGCGTCCCACTCGTTCGGGGCGCGGTGACCGTGTTCGACCATGAGGGTGTCCCACAGGGTCAGGAACTCGACGACAGAGGGATCGTTTACGTCGAGCCGTCCGAGCAAGCCATCGACTCCAGTTTCGAACGCTGCGGTGAGCGCGGGTGACGACTTCACCAACCGACTCATGTCCCACATGGTGAACGAAGCTTCGGCCGACTCGACGCTGCCCACCGCGGCGAGCACCTTGACGGCGTCCTCCGATCGACCGATCGCCTCGCACACCGCCTGCACCGCTCCGGGTGGCAGCGAGGCGCCGAGGCAGACGACCGTGTACGGGATCCACGCCTCCTCGACCTTCTCGGTCATCCGTCGCGCGTATGCAACCAGTTCCTCGTTCGACAGCGTGGTGAAGTCGGGGCGATCGGCGACGGCCTGCTTGGCCATGGCCGAGGCGTCGTGCATGCGCGGATACGACGGGGTGGTCATCACCCACCCCATCATCTCGGCGAGCTTCGCGGACTGGGTCTCGTTGACGTCGTCGGGATGTGATTCGTACGGCGGGACCCCAGGGTGATCCCCGAAGTAGGCCTTGTCGATCGCCTCCGCCGTTGCGCCCGGCATGCGCTCGCCCATCAGTCGGCTGAGCGACATCGGGTTGTAGAAGTACCCACCGCGGTTCCCGAACACCTGGAGAGGTGTCAGGTCGTACTCCGCGATGTCGACCACACCGAATTCGGCGAAGCCCTTCGCCACACCGGGGTTGCACCCTCGCATCCAGACCATGCTCCACCCGAGGGGACTGAACGGATCGGGGCCCACCTCATCGGCGTTGGCTCGCGTGTAGTACGGAAAGCGCGCGCTGTTGGGCGTATCGGTGATCCACCGTTCCACAGTGTTGTTCCCCCTGCTAGATCCCTCACGGACGACGCCGCGAGGTCGGCTCCCCCGAGCCGGACGAGCGCGTATCTTACTCGTTGATCAGTAATGCTGCCACCGCAGCGGCGAGCACTGGGCGAGCACTGGGCGAGCGCTGGGCGAGCGCTGGGCGAGGGTGTCGCCGATGCGACCGATCAGACGTCGCTCGGAATGCCACGCTCGATCAGCGCGTCGTGGTTGTTCGTGAACTCGGCCGTCAGGTCGGCAGCTCCGGAGTAGTGGCTCTGCAGGAAGCGACGCGCGAACAACCACTCGCCGGCGACCTTCACGTATTCGTCGTCGTAGTGCGCGAGCAGCATGTTGCTGCTGCCATCGGCACGGCGGAACCACTCGTTGATGTACCACCGACCGACGGCGATGTCGGGGGTGTCACCGCATCGCACCTCGCCGGTGTGCACCACTTGGAACACCGCGTGCATGCCCTGCATCGCCTTGTACCAGAGACCGACGATGCCGGCCTTGCCCTGGACGAGGCGGCCGTGTCCGAGATCCCACGTGGCGTCGTCCGACCAGGTCGATGCCCATTGCACACCGTTGCGATGAATCACCGCATCGACGTAACGATGCTGCAACCGCTCGATCGCCAGGAAGTCGTCGGTGCTGACGTGGGGACGTTGCTCGGGTGCGCTCATGACGTGTTGTCTAGTGCGGTGACGCGGCCGTCGACGGACCGAGGTGCACGCAACGACGCGCGCCGGGTGTGGAACAGTGACGCGATGCGCCACGCCTTCAGCACGTCACCGCAACGGACCACCTGGAACTGGCTGATGGAGGTGTGGCAGCGCGCCGATCAGCACGACATCTTCGAGTCGGGTTGGACCTTCGACCACCTCTACCCATTGTTCGGCGACTCCACCCAGGACTGCCTCGAAGGATGGATCACCTTGACGGCCCTCCTGCAAGCGACCGAGCGGCTGCGCGGCGGGGTCCTCGTGACGGGGATGATCTACCGCCACCCCGGCGTGCTCGCGAACATGGCGAGCACGCTCGACATCACCTCCGGGGGTCGGCTGGAGCTCGGTGTCGGAGCTGGCTGGAACGAGGAGGAGTGCACCGCGTTCGGGATCGAGCTCGGCACGATGACGGAGCGCTTCGATCGCTTCGAAGAGGGCCTGCACGTGCTCGAGAGCCTCTTCGCCAACGAACGCACCACCTTCGACGGCGACTACTACCGGTTGGTCGAGGCGATGAACAACCCCAAGCCGGTGCAGGTGAAGTTGCCGATCTGCATCGGCGGAAGCGGCCGGAGACGGACGCTGCCACTCGCAGCTCGCTTTGCGGACCATTGGAACTACGGCGGGACCGATCCTGCCGAGTTCGCCGAGCTACGCGACGTGCTCCACAGGGCCTGTGCCGTCATCGATCGCGATCCCGACGAGATCACCACCAGCTTCTTGCTCCGCTGGAGCGGCGACGGCCGCCAGTTGCTGACCGATCGTGAAGCGTTCGAGGCCGCCGGAGCCGATCTCGCGATCGTCTCGCTGCCGAAGACCGCACCGCCGTCGATCGTCGATCAGCTCGCCGACGTGCTCACCAGTATCTGACAGCCGGGGACCTGAACCCCGGTAGCCCGATCACCGGTAGGCCGCTGCCAACGACAGCTCGCGCACGAGGTCCACCGCGCCCTGCTCGGCGTCGAAGTTCCACGTCGAACGCCACACGGGGTCTGACAGCGGCGCCTGGAGGCGGTCGTAGCCTCGTTCCAGGAACCATCGATACGCATCGGCATGGCCCCCACGGATGTC
>JAYUSX010000437.1:0-7609 GCA_043755475.1 Actinomycetota bacterium | reverse complement strand
CCGCTCACCTCGCTCAAGCATGCCGGCGCACCGTGGGAGCTGGGCCTGGCCGAGACGCAACAGACGTTGTTGCTCAATGGTCTGCGCGACCGGATCGTGGTGCAAGCCGACGGCCAGATGAAGACCGGCCGCGACGTCGTGATCGCCGCGCTGCTGGGAGCAGAGGAGTTCGGTTTCGCCACGGCACCACTCGTGGTCAGCGGGTGCGTGATGATGCGCGTCTGCCACCTCGACACCTGCCCGGTCGGCGTTGCCACGCAGAACCCCGAGCTGCGCGCCAAGTTCAGCGGGAAGCCCGAGTTCGTCGTGAACTTCATGGAGTACATCGCCGAGGAGGTGAGGGAATGGATGGCCTCGCTCGGCTTCCGCACCCTCGCCGAGATGATCGGCCATGTCGAGGTCCTCGACACGCGGCACGCCATCCAGCACTGGAAGGCCAAGGGCCTCGACATCTCACCGATCCTGGCCGTGCCGCAGAACCCGTACGACCAGACCCTGATCAACAGCGTCGGCCAGGACCACGGACTCGCGGAGGCGCTCGACCAGGTGCTGATCGAGCGTGCTGCGGCAGCCATCGACCGTGCCGAGCGAGTGGAGATCGGCCTGCCGATCCGCAACGTCAACCGCACCGTCGGCACGATGCTGGGCAATGCCGTCACCAAGAAGTACAGGGGTGCGGGCCTGCCCGACGACACGATCCGGGTGAAGTTCCGCGGTTCGGCAGGTCAGAGCTTCGGCGCATTCGTGCCGGCGGGCATCACGCTCGAACTGGAAGGCGACACCAACGACTACGTGGGCAAGGGCCTCTCGGGTGGCCGAGTCGTGGTGCGCCCCGACCGGGATGCCACGTTCCTGGCCGAGCACAACGTGATCGCCGGCAACGTCATCGGGTACGGCGCAACCGGTGGTGAGATCTTCCTCCGGGGTGTGGTCGGCGAGCGCTTCTGCGTCCGCAACTCCGGCGCGACGGCAGTCGTCGAAGGCGTGGGTGACCACGCCTGCGAGTACATGACGGGCGGGCGCGTCGCCGTGTTGGGTGCAACAGGCCGGAACTTCGGTGCCGGCATGAGCGGCGGCATCGCCTACGTGTACGACCCCGATGCGGCCTTCGCCGCCAAGGTGAACCTCGACATGGTCGATCTGTTACCGGTGGGCGACGACCACGAGGCCGAACTCCGCAGCATCATCGAGCGCCATCTGCGCTGGACCGATTCTGCGGTTGCCGCGCGGTTGCTCGACCGGTGGGCCGACGCGGTCGGCGAGTTCCGGATGGTGATGCCACGGGACTACGCACGGGTGATCGCAGTGATGAAGGGCGCGGAGTCCGAAGGCCTCGACGAGGCAGCGACGTTGGAACGAGTGATGGAGGCCAGCCGTGGGTGAAGTGACCGGGTTCATGAAGTGGCAACGCACCACACCGGCTCGGCGGCCGGTGCCGGTACGCCTGCGTGACTGGAAGGAGGTCTACGAGGACTTCCCCGCCGAATCGCTGACGATGCAAGCCGGTCGCTGCATGGATTGCGGCATCCCGTTCTGCAACAACGGCTGTCCGTTGGGCAACCTGATCCCCGACTGGAACGATCTCGTGTACCGCGACCACTGGCGCGACGCGATCGACCGCCTCCACGCCACGAACAACTTCCCGGAGTTCACCGGCCGGCTGTGCCCGGCGCCGTGCGAATCAGCGTGCGTGCTCGGCATCAACAGCGACCCCGTCGCGATCAAGCAGGTCGAGGTCGAGATCATCGATCGGGCGTGGGACGAAGGTTGGGTGTTGCCTCAGAAGCCCACCGTGCGCACCGGCAAGCGACTCGTCGTCATCGGGTCGGGTCCGGCAGGGCTCGCCACCGCCCAGCAACTCACCCGCGCCGGTCACGAGGTGATCGTGCTCGAACGCGCCGATCGCATCGGAGGTCTGCTGCGCTACGGCATCCCCGAGTTCAAGATGGAGAAGCATCATCTCGATCGCCGGCTCGCCCAGATGGAGGCCGAAGGCACCGAGTTCCGCACCAATGCCACCGTCGGCGAGAACGTCGACATCGAGGTGCTGCTCGCGTCGTACGACGCGATCGTGCTGGCTGCTGGCGCGACGGCGTGGCGCGATCTGCCGGTGCCTGGTCGTGAACTGCGGGGGATCCATCAGGCGATGGAGTACCTGCCGTTTGCCAACAGGGTGCAGCAGGGCGACATCGAGCGGTCGCCGATCGACGTCGCCGGCAAGCACGTCGTGATCATCGGAGGTGGCGACACCGGTGCCGACTGCCTCGGCACCGCCCATCGGCAAGGCGCGGCGAGCATCACTCAACTCGAGATCATGCCTCGCCCGGCCGACACGCGTGCCCCTGGGAATCCGTGGCCGACCTTTGCCTTCACCTACAAGGTCACGTCGGCACATGAAGAAGGCGGCGATCGGATCTTCGCCGTCAACACCGAACGCTTCATCGACGACGGCGACGGCAACGTGCGCGCGCTGCTGATCCACGAGGTCGTGATGGTGAACGGCTCGTTCGAGAAGGTCGCCGGTTCCGACCGCGAGCTTCCGGCCGACTTCGTCTTCCTCGCGATGGGATTCGTCGGGCCCGACAAGGGTGGCTGGCTCGACCAACTCGGGGTCGCATTCGATCCCCGAGGCAACATCGCCCGCGGCGCGGACTTCCAGACCAACGTTCCCGGCGTGTTCGTCGCCGGCGACATGGGTCGCGGCCAGAGCCTCATCGTGTGGGCGATCGCTGAAGGTCGCGCCTGTGCCTCGCACGTCGACAACTGGCTGATGGGCGACACCTCGCTGCCTGCTCCGATTGCGCCCACCGCGCGACCACTTGTGTAGCCACACGGCGTAGCCTGCACCTCTGTGAAGTCGATGCTGGTGGGTATGGGGATGGTCGTCCTGGCGACCTCGGTCGGGTCGTTCGGACTGGTGTCGTGCGGGTCCGAGGAGGTTGCGCCCAACACCATTCCGGTGCAGGTCGGGGCGACGAACTACGTCACGATTCCGCCGGCGCCGAGCACGCTCGTGCCCGTCACCACCGCCCCCGATGCGCCGGGATCGATCCTGCAGTTCCCGAGCGAGTACGTGATCGCCGAGGGTGACTACCCGTCCACGGTGGCCGCGAAGTTCAAGGTCGCGTTCGCCGACCTGATGACGCTCAACGGTTGGACACTGCAGGACAACGGCATCGTTCCGGAGTGGCCGGGTGTCGGTCAGACCATTCAGATCCCCGCGGGCGCCACCGTGCCTGGCGTTCCGCCCGACCCGGGCCTGCCACCGACCACGATTGCCGGAACGCCCGCAGCGCCCACCACCGCCGCACCGGTCACCACGGAGGCCGTCACCACGACCACCGAAGCACCCGGCTCCGCATGCGGCACCTACACCGTGGAGGAAGGCGACTACCCAGGTCTCGTCGCCACCAAGCTCGACACCACCGTGGGCAAGCTCAATTCCGCGAACCAGGGCACGAAGGGATACAGCTCGTTCTACGTCGGGCTGATCATCAACGTCCCCTGCTGATCGAGCTCTGCGGTCAGACGAAGCGAATCGCGATGCCGTCCATCTGGTGCACCTCGCCTGCGCGGTCGCGGTCGGAGGCGATCACGTCGAGTGCATCGATTCCCTGGCGGTGATCGTCTGCGGTGTGGAACGACACGGCATGATCGAGGCCGAGTTCGGTCCATCGTGACCGCATCGCGGCGGGGTCGTTGGCCGCGATGCGCACTCCGGCGATCCCGGTGACCACGCGGGTGTCGGCGTGGGCGTGCCCCGCCCAACTCGGTCCACCCCAGCGCCAGGCACCGTTCGGAACCGGCTGATCGATGCTCACCAAGGCACCGCCGACGTCAGCGGGGTGGAGGTGGCGGCCACGGATGTCGGGCAGATCGCCTCGCCACACGATCCGGACGCCGTGTTGGGTGAGTGCTTCCTCGCGCCGATCGAGGTCGTCGACCTCGTAGATCGCCATGTACCCGGCGCAGTCGACGCGTCGCTTGTCGAGCAACCGGCCTGCCGTCGTGCCCGGCTGGATGGGAGACACGATCTCCAGGAACTGGTCGCCGATCAACAGCAGGGTGTTGTGCAGCCCGAACTCGGCCACCCCTGGATCGCGGAAGCACACGTCGACCGCGAGCAGGTTGCGGAGGAAGTTGGTGGTGAGCTCGAGGTCGTGCGCGACGAGGGCCACCTGGCGGAGCCGGATCATGTCAGCGATTGTTGCAGGTAGCGTCCGCAGCGTGTTGACCGTCGTCGAGGCCCGCGTGATCGGATGCTTGCTCGAGAAGCAGCGCACCGTTCCCGATCAGTACCCGCTCACGCTGAACGCGCTCGTGAGCGCGTGCAATCAGACGAGCTCGCGTGATCCGGTGATGCATCTCGCCGACCATGAGGTGGAGGCTGCGATCGTGGCACTCAAGGGTGCGGGCCTCGCCCGGCTCGTGCACCCATCGCATGGTCGCAGCGTCACCCGGTATCGCCATGTCGTCGACGAGGTGTGGGAGCTGGAAGCCGATGGGGCTGCGTTGATCGCCGTGCTCCTGCTGCGCGGTCCGCAGACCGTTGCCGAGCTGCGAACCCGCACCGAGCGACAGCACGTGTTCGTCTCGCTCGACGACGTGCAGGATGCACTCGACGGCCTGCAGGCTCGCGAGCTCGTTCGCCTGCTCGAGCGCCAACCCGGGCAGAAAGAGGCGCGGTGGCAGCAACTGCTCGCCGACGAGCCGGAGCGCCTCGACGTCGTCGTTCGTTCCGCGTCGTCGCGGGTGCCCGCACCGGACTCGGTCGACGCGGCGCTCGTCGAGGCGCTCACCTCACGCGTCGGTGAGCTCGAGGCGCGAGTCGCTGCGCTCGAAGCCGCGCTCGCCGACTTGCTCTGAAGCTGCCCTGAACCTGCCCTGAACCTGCTCAGCCCGTCGGAGTCTTCGGGTGGGCCTCGAAGAAGTCGAACACCGCGGTCGCGAAGCCGTCCGCGAGCTCTGGGATGTGGCGGCCGCCGCTGATGGTCCACAGCTCGACGGCGATGCCGTCGGGGCAGCCGCTGAAGCGGGCGACGGTGGTCTCCGCGCCGATGATCCCGCCATCGACGTCGAACCGCCCGCCGGCCGGGGAGGTGGCCGGGGAGGTGGCCGGGGTGATCGCCGTGCTGCAGCCGTTGTCGCTCGCCCAGGTCGCGGCGGTCGTGGCGGCCGAGGGGTACAGGTTGCCCAGCCATTCCCCGCCGTCATAGGTGATCACCTCGTCGAGCGTGCCGTGCACCTGCGCGACGCTCACCGGCTCACTCGGCGTGCAGTCGTCCGGCGACGAGAAGGTGGCGCCGGCCAGGCTCACCACGGCGGCGAACAGGTCGGCTCGCTCGCAGGCCAACCGGTATGACATGAAGCCGCCGTTGGAGTGCCCGGCGAGGTAGATCCGCTCGGGGTCGACCGGATGGACGCTGCGCACGTGGTCGACGACCGCCGTCAGGTACGCGACGTCGTCGACGGTGGACCCGAAGAAGTTGCAGCACGCGTCGGTCGCATTCCAGAACTGCGCGCCACGGGCGTCGGCGGTGCCGTCGGGGTAGGCCAGGATCACGCCTCGGGCAGCGGCCTCGTCCTGGAACCGAAAGTACGCCTGTTGGACATCGGCGGTGCCGGTGTAGCCGTGCAGCACCACCACCAATGGCGCGGGCCCCGAGGTCAGACCATCGGGCACGATCACGTCGACCGGGCGATCGGTGACCAGGTCCGCCGAGACAGGATCGGAGGTCACGGGCTCGGGGCCCTCCGGATCCGCGATGCCAGTCGAGTCGGCCACGGTGACCTCCGTGCGTTGCGGCGCTGTGGCAGAGATCGTGGGCGCAACAGGCGCCGGGTTCGCCGCGTCATCGCTGCAAGCCGCCAGCAACAGCGATGTCGTCGCCGTGACGAAGATGGCGACGAGCACACGAACCACGTCGGGCACTGTACGGTCCAGAGGTGGCTCACGATCATCACCACCCGCATGACTCCCGACACGACCATCACCAGGCTCCTGGCGACCGTGATTGGGCCGAGTTCGGGGCGCGCCTGCAGCTCGAGGGTGACGTGGCCATGCCCATGCTCGCCGAGGCGATCGCACTCATCGCCGCGAGGGCGCAGGAAGCCGACCTGCAGGTCGATCGCATCCTCGACGTCGGGAGCGGTCCGGGTGTGGCAGCGATCGCACTCGCAGCAGCCTTTCCCGGCGCGATGGCGGTGGCGGTCGACGCGTCGGCTCCATTGCTCGAGCTCGTGCACGATCGGGCGGTCGCCCATGGGGTCGGCGAGCGGGTGTACACCGAGGTCGCCGATCTCGAACAGCCGCTCGAGATGCTCGGCGCTGCCGATGTGGTGTGGGCCTCGATGGTGTTGCACCACGTCGCGTCGCCGGCCGACACGCTGAGGCAACTTCGCAGCGTGCTGCGCCCGGGCGGTCTGCTTGCGATCGTCGAGTTCGGTGCGGGTGCGCCCGGCGCGCTGCCTGCCGGGTTCGACGTCGACAACGACGGCTTCGTCGGCCGCCACTCGGATGCACTCCTTGCCGCCATCGCCGACCATCTGCCTCCTGGGGCGATGATGCTCGACTGGTCGTCGCTCCTGGCCGACGCGGGCTTCGAGCTCGTCGATCAGGGTGAGCTCGAGATGCACCTCCCGGCGCCGCTCACCGAAACGCAGCGACGCTACGTGCTCCAAGGCCTCCAGATGTCGCAGCAGATGATGGACGAACGGCTCGACGCCGGCGACCTGGCCACACTCGCCGGTCTCGCCGGGCAGGTGTCGGAAGACGATCCCCGCTGCGTGCTCAACCGCGACGACCTCACGCTCGACGTGAGCCGGGCCTTCTTCCTCGCCCGACGCGACTGACGGTGATCGCGATTTCGTCGCGCTTGTTCGGAAACTGCGAACGGCGGACGATGGAGGGGTATGCATCTGCGGGCATCCACTCGGTGGGAGGTCGACGAGTCACTCGCCGCCTTCGACCGTGCGTTGCCGGAGGTGTACGGATACCTCCTCCATCGATGCCGTGAGCGTCCGCTCGCGGAGGATCTGACCTCGGAGACCCTCCTCGCCGCGGTCGATGCGGTCGCGAGCGGTCGAGTCGATGGCGTTGATGTCGCGTGGCTGATCGGCATCGCGCGTCACAAGCTTGTCGATCACTGGCGTCGATGTGCCCGAGAGCAACGGCGCCTCGTGTCGATCGCCGGTGCTCTCGATGACAAGGTGTCGGTGGGCGACCTCGAACCAGGATTGGCGATGGACGTCCTCGCGTTGCTGAACCCCTGGCAGCGCGCTGCGCTCACGCTGCGCCACGTCGACGGCTTGTCGGTCCCCGAGGTCGCCGAGGTGCTCGGGCGCTCGGTGCACGCGACCGAGACGTTGCTGACGCGAGCACGGGTGCTCTTCCGGCGGCTGTACGACGAACGACGAGGTGACCCCGATGGCTGATCCCCTGGATGTGCTCAGGCGCCGAGAGGACTCGGCACCACCCGACCCTGCCTTCCGCTCGGCCCTCATGGCCGAGCTTCGGCGCGCGATGACGAGGGAGTCCGCACATCTGTCGGCCCTCGACATCGGAACCGAACCCGCACCCTTGGAGGTCGTCGTGTCAACATCCCCATCC
>JAYUSX010000436.1:0-7626 GCA_043755475.1 Actinomycetota bacterium | reverse complement strand
TGCTGGCGATGGGTGTCGACGGCCTCGTGATCGACACCGCACATGGTCATCAGACACGCACCCTGCGGGCGATCGAAGAGGTTCGCGCTGTTGCCCCTGGCATCCCCATCGTCGCCGGCAACGTGGTCACGGCCACCGGCACCCGAGAGTTGATCGAAGCGGGTGCCGACATCGTCAAGGTCGGCGTCGGCCCTGGAGCGATGTGCACCACACGGATGATGACCGGGGTCGGTCGTCCGCAGTTCTCCGCAGTGGTGGAGTGCGCTGACGAGGCTCGCCGGCTGGGAAAGCACATCTGGGCCGACGGCGGCGTTCGGTACCCGCGCGATGTCGCCCTTGCGCTCGCAGGTGGCGCTGCCAGTGTGATGTTCGGCTCGTGGCTGGCGGGAACGTACGAGTCGGCGGCCGACACACTGCGCGATCCCGATGGGCGGCTGTACAAGGAGAGCTTCGGAATGGCCAGCAATCGCGCCGTCAAGAACCGGGCGCGGGCCGAGACAGCGTTCGATCGGGCTCGAAAGGAACTGTTCGAGGAAGGCATCAGCACCTCGCGGATGTACCTCGATCCCGAGCGGCCCGGCGTCGAGGACATCATCGACGAGATCGTGGCCGGCGTGCGGTCGGCATGCACCTACGCCGGGGCGCGCACGATCGACGAGTTCCACGACCGCGCCGTGGTGGGCGTGCAGAGCGTGGCGGGCTACTCCGAAGGCATGCCGCAAGGCACCAACTGGCGATGACCGGAGATGACCGGAGATGACCAGAGATGACCGGAGATGACCGGAGATGACCAGAGATGACCGGAGATGACCGGAGATGAACGGCCGATGACGGGTGGCGAGATAGGTGGACAGGCGGAGCCGCGATCGGTGCGGGTGATCGCGATCGACGGCCCAGCGGGTGCAGGCAAGAGCACCGTTGCCCGAGCGCTTGCTGCGCGGCTCGGCCTCGACTACCTCGACACCGGGGCGATGTATCGGGCCGTCACGTTCGCGGCCATCCGACGCGGCATCCTCGACGACGATGCTGCCGTTGCTGCGCTCGCCCGTGATGTCACCTTGGAAGTCGGCGACCATGGCGTGCTCGTGGATGGGGTGGACGCGACCGTCGAGGTGCGTAGCGCAGAGGTCACCAGGGCGGTGAGTCGGGTTGCGGCGAACAGCCAGGTGCGGTCCGAATTGGTCGCTCGACAGCGGGCCTGGGCCATGGTCCGCGGCGGCGGCGTGATCGAGGGTCGTGACATCGGGTCGGTGGTGTTTCCCGATGCCGAGCTGAAGCTCTATCTCACCGCCTCACCGCGGGTTCGAGCCGAGCGACGAGTGGCCGAATCGGGTGGTGATGTCGATGAGATCGAGGCAGCGATCGCCGTACGCGACGGCTACGACAGCACTCGGGCCGACAGCCCGCTGATGCAGGCCGACGGATCGTCGGTGCTCGACACGACCGGGTCGAGCATCGAGGATGTGCTGGCGAGGATCGAGCTGATGTTGGCTGACGGAAAGGGCGCTTCGTGACCAAGATCGACACGCAACTCGCGGGGAGCAATCGGCTCGACCGAGCAGCGTACCAGTTCGTGCGATTCGTGGTCGTCACCTTCTGTCGCACATGGTGCCGGATGTCTGTACACGGACGCGAGCACATCCCGACAGACGGAGCGTTCTTGCTTGCTCCAGTGCACCGCAGCATCCTCGACACGCCCATCTCGTCGGGCGTCACCGGCAGAAGAATGCGCTTCATGGGCGCCGACAAGTATTGGAAGAACCGTCACTTCGGTCGGCTCCTCTCGGCCCTCGGGGGCTTTCCGGTGACGCGCGGTTCGGCCGACCGTGAGGCTCTGAGCCGCTGCATCGCCGTGCTGCAGGGTGGCGAGCCGTTGGTCTTGTTCCCCGAAGGGGAACGGAAGGCGGGTCCGATCGTCCAGCCGCTGTTCGACGGTGCCACGTACATCGCCGTGAAGGCGGGCGTGCCGATCATCCCCGTGGCCATCGCCGGCAGCGAGCGAGCGATGCCGAAGGGCGCGAAGTTCATCTACCCGAGGAAGGTGCACGTGATCGTTGGCCCGCCGATCGAGGTGCCTCGCGGCGAGACGGGCAAGGCGCAGCGAATTGCAATTCGTGAGCTGTCGGGAACGCTCCACGTCGAGCTGCAGCGGCTCCTCGATGCTGCCAACGCCAAACTCTGATTCCCTGGTCGGGGATTCGGAGTCGCAGCGGTCAGGGGGCTTCGAGCCAGCTGGTCGCAGCATTGGTGAGGTGGATGGGGTCCTCGACGCCGCACAGCTCGCGGGCGGAATGCATCGACAGCTGCGGTACGCCCACGTCGACGGTGTCGATGCCGAGTCGCGTCGCGGTGATCGGCCCGATCGTCGAGCCACACGGCATGTTGTTGCGGCTGACGAACACCTGCCACGGGACACCCGCCGACTCGCACGCTCGCTGGAACGCCTGGGCCGTCGCTGCGCTCGTCGCGTAGCGCTGGTTCGAGTTGATCTTGAGCGCGGGGCCCTGGTTCACGATCGGTCGGTGGCCAGGCTCGTGCCGTTCGGCATAGTTGGGGTGCACGGCGTGGGCGTTGTCGGTCGACAGGCACGACGAGCCTGCCAACGCGGCAAGGTGCGCCGACCGCGAGACTCCCCGGGCGAGCGAGATCCGCTCGAGGACGTGCTCGAGCATCGGGCCGGCCGCTCCCGTGGTGCTCTCGCTGCCCACCTCCTCGTGATCGAACAGCGCGATCACCTGGTGATGGCCCGCGGCAGCCGTCGACCGGGCGAGCGCCTCGGTCGCTGCCCAACACGAGAGCTGATTGTCGAGTCGGCCACTCGCGAGCAGCGACGAGTCCGCGCCCAGCACGGCGGCGGGCGTGCGGTCGAACAGGCACAGCTCCCACCAGCCGATGTCGGTCGCGTCGACGTCGAGTTGGTGCGCGAGCCACTCGCGGAACTCGCCCTGGCGGGGTGCTCCCGTGCCCCACACGGGCGTGAGGTGCTGTTGCTTGTCGAGAACCACGCCCTTGTCGTTGACGTCGCGATCGAGGTGGATCGCGAGCTGAGGGATGCGGCACACGGCGTCGTCAACGGTGATGTCGGCCACGGATCCGTCGCTCAGCACCACCCGTCCGGAGATCCCGAGGTCTCGGTCGAGCCAGGAGTTCAGCAGCGCGCCGCCGTACACCTCGACTCCGAGCTGCTTCCATCCGAGCTGGCCGGTGTCGGGTCTGGGCTTGATGCGCAGGCACGGTGAGTCGGTGTGCGCGCCCACGATCCGAAACGGCGCTGCTGCGGGTTCGCCCGCAAGACGGAACGCGACGAGGGTGGCCCCCGACAGGACGAAGCCCGCCGGTGGGAGCTCGGACCAGTCGTCCCCGAGGGAGACCGGCTGGAAACCGGCGTTCATCAACGCTGCAGCGGTCGACCCTGCTGCATGCCACGGCGAGCGCGACGCGTCGAGATACGCGATGAGGTCGTCGATCGTGTTCATCGGGTCGGTCAGGCGCTTTGGAAGAGGCCCATCGGCAAGCCGGTGCTGCGCAGGTGCGACGTCTCGTTGACCGTGACGATCGAACGTTCGCCGCTGCGGGCCGCGGCGACCCGATGGATCGAGGTGTAGTTGGGGTAGAAGAACCCTTGCTGAAATCCGTTCTCGGTTTCTGCGAGACCAAGGATGTGGCTCAGGTAGCCGTTGATCACGCCACCGTGGCAGACCACCGCGATGCGGTGCCCGGAGTGAGCTGCAATCAGCTCTTCTACCGCGTCGACGACGCGGGTGCGGAACTCTTGCGGTGACTCCTCGTGCACCGTCCACTCGCCCTTCAGCATCGCCTGCCAACGCGGATCGTTGGACGCCCGGAGCTCTTCGATGGGAACGTACTCATTGGAGTTCCGATCCCATTCGGCGACGGCGTCGACGACCTTGATCTCGTGACCCTGCGAGGCGGCCAGCGGCACCGCCGTCTGGAACGCTCTCCGCAGCGGGCTGGCGTACACGGCATCGAGGCGCTCGCTGCTGAGGTACTCGGCCATGTGTTGCGCCTGGGCGTGGCCGTCTTCGGAGAGCTCGGGGTCGGCGATGCCGGTCTCGAGCTCGCGTCGAATGGGAAGACCGTGCCGGATGAGTAGAAGCTCCATCCCATCTGACTAGCAGGCCCGGCGAGAAGCGACGGAGTCAAGCGAAGCGGTCGAGGAGGAAATCCCTGGCTGGGCCTCGGACCGAACGTCTCCCTCGTCGCTGTTTGCGGCGGTCACGCTCGCGTGGTTGCCGGCAGATGAGCCGGGCGGCACCTTCGTGCAGAGGCTTGAATGGTGACATGGAGTCCAGAACGAAGATCGTCGCAACGCTCGGTCCTGCGAGCGAGAGCCCCGAGATGCTCGATCGGCTCCTGCTCGCGGGGGTCGACGTCGTGCGGCTCAACCTGTCGCACGGCACGGTCGAAGACCATGTTCTGCGTCTGCACGCCGTGCGTGCTGCGGCCGATCGTGTGGGCAAGGTCGTTGCGGTGTTGGCCGATCTCCCCGGCCCGAAGGTCCGGGCGGGTCAGTTGCCGCCCGAGGGCGTGCAACTGGTCGGTGGTCAGACGCTGCGGCTCGTCGCCGGCGACCTCCCCAGCGATGCCACCTGCTTCCACATCGAGTACGAGACGTTGTTGTCCGACCTGAGCGAGGGCGACCGGGTGGTGATCGGCGACGGCGCGATCTCGTTGCGAGTGGAACTGGTCGGTCCCCACGAGGTGGTCACCCGGGTCGTGACCGGTGGGACCACGCAGGGTCGGCCAGGTGTGCACATTCCCGCCGAACGGCTTCGTCTGCACACGCCCACCGACGACGACCTCCGCCTCGCCAAGATCATGGCTGCAGAAGGTGTCGACTTCCTGGCGGTCTCGTTCGTGCGCGCTGCTGCCGATCTCGTGAAGGTGCGCGAGGCGGTCGCTCCGTTGCGTCCCCACCTCGTGGCCAAGATCGAGACGCTGCCCGCCGTCGCTGCGCTCGAAGAGATCGCCTCCGAGGCCGATGCGGTGATGGTCGCCCGCGGAGATCTCGGGATCGAGTGTCCCCTCGAGGACGTCCCCCACCTGCAGAAGCGGATCGTTCGCCACTGTGTGGAGATGGGGGTACCCGTCATCACGGCCACTCAGATGCTCGAGAGCATGATCACCGCCCCGTCACCGACACGCGCCGAGGTGAGCGACATCGCCAACGCCGTGTTCGACGGCACCGACGCGCTGATGTTGTCGGCGGAGACCGCGATCGGTCACGACCCGGTCGCCGTGGTCGAATCGATGCGACGGATCGCCGAACGAGCCGAGATGGAAGCCAGCTACAGCGCATGGGGGACCCGACTCGGCCGCATGCAGCGCCGCCAGTGGCCGGACGGCCCCGATCGGATCACGATGGCGATCACGCATGCGGCGGGCCTCGCCGCGGTCGATGCCGGGGCCGACGCGATCTTGTGCTGCAGCCGGAGTGGACGCACGACCCGCGCGATGGCGCGCTTCAGGCCCACGCCGGCGCTGATCGGACTGTCGCCCGATCCGCAGACGGTGCGCACGATGGCTCTGTCGTGGGGCGTCACGCCGATGTTCGTCGACACCTACACATCGACCGACGAACTGGTGTGGTTCGCCGTCGAGTCGGCCGTGACGGCTGGATACGTGCAGCGGGGACAGGTCGTGCTGGTGCTCGCCGGCGCACCCGACCGTGCCGGTGGCGCAGCGACCGACGTGCTGCGCATCGTCCAAGTGACATGACGGCCGATGCAGCCGGCTCCGTCGTCGGGGAGACGCCGCCGATCTGGGCCGACGAGGCAGGGCCTGTGGATGGGCCGCTCGTGGTGCTCGTGCATGGATCGATGGATCGCTCCACCGGGATGCTCAAGCTGAGCAGACAGCTCGATCGTGCCTACCGCGTGGTTCGGTACGATCGTCGTGGTTACGGTCGCTCGGTGGCCCACCATGGCGCTCAACATGGCGCCCATCCCGGCCCGTTCCACATGGAGCGGCAGGTGCACGACCTCGCCAGGCTGCTCGCGGGCAGACCCGCGGTGCTCGTCGGTCACAGCTATGGCGGCAACGTGGCGCTGGCCCTCGCCGCCCGGCATCCCCACCTGGTGAGGGCGATCGCCGTCTACGAGACCCCGCTGTCGTGGGAACCATGGTGGCCCGCACACACGGCGGGCGGCGCAGCCGTCGCATCGGCCGCAGATCCCGAGGCAGCTGCCGAACAGTTCATGCGCCGCATGATCGGCGATGCGCGGTGGGATGGTCTGCCCGAACGCACGCGGGCGACACGCCGACTCGAGGGCGCAACGATGGTGGCGGAGTTGGCCGATCTGCGCGAGAACGCGCCTTGGTCAGCCGACAGCATCGACGTGCCGGTCATCACCGGTTTCGGTTCGCTCGGATCGCCGCACCACCGGCAGGGGATGCACCTGGTCGCCGAGCAGATCGACGGGGCCAGGGTGGTCGAGCTGCCC
Source organism: Actinomycetota bacterium (assembly GCA_043755475.1). GTDB lineage: Bacteria > Actinomycetota > Acidimicrobiia > Acidimicrobiales > Ilumatobacteraceae > VFMC01. The sequence continues at coordinate 1,162 of JAYUSX010000436.1, read as the reverse complement.
GGCTGCCGTCACGACGCGCCACTCAGCCACGCCGCACTGTTCGCCGATCGCCTCGTCCACCCGCTGTTCGACTCGCTGTTCGACTCGATGGGTGCGGCGGGGCGATGACCTGATCCGTCCGCGGGACGGTGTGGCCGGGTCGGTACGGCGGTCAGGGTGGGCTGGTGGTATCGGTGCCCGGGAGGTCGACGTCGGGGATGCCGGGGATGTCGACCTCGATGCCGAAGAACGTGCACGTGGTCGCACTCGTGTCTCCGACGGAGGCCTTCGCCCTGGCTTGATCGCTGCACTCCATGACGTTGGTGCGCTGCGTCCACGCCCCGAGCGCGAAGGCGACCATCAGCAGCATCGAGATGATCTTCGTGGTGACGTTCTTGATCACCGTCGCCGACACGACCGCCAACACTGCGAACACGACGATGATCCCGATGCCGAGGTGGCGGGCGCTGCTGACGGCAAGAGCGAGCATGAGCGCGACAGTAGGGCCTAGCGTGGTCGATCATGAGTGACCTCACCGCCGACGCCAGCCGACCGATCAGTCTCAGCAGCACAGGTCTCCCGAGCACGGTGCTGCCGCCTGCCGATCCCACGCAGCGCCATGAGTTGTTGCAAGCGATCGCCGCAGCAGACGACGTTCGCCACGCACGGGTGAGCGATGTCGTTGCGTTGTATCCGCGGTACCTCGAGGCGTGGGCCACGATCGGCGACCTCGGCCGCAACCCCATCGAGCGGTACGCGGCGTACCGGGTCGGCTATCACCGCGGCCTCGACGCGCTGCGCGCCAACGGGTGGCGAGGCTCGGGCTACGTCCGCTGGGCCGAGCCGACCAACCGAGGATTCCTGCGCGCGTTGCGCGGGCTCGGCCAGATGGCCGCACTGATCGGAGAGGTGGACGAGGCCGAACGCATCGCGCTGTTCATGGCTCAACTCGACCCAGGCGGCATCCCCGAGTCGGGTGACTGACGGTCCGGCACCGGCGTCGGAACCGGCAGCGCCGGCTCGTGTTCCGGCGCGGGGCGTCGCCGGTGCCGTGTTGACCGGAGGGGCGAGCCGGCGCATGGGGCGCGACAAGGCCCTGCTCGAGTTCGACGGCGAGCCCCTGGTGCGGCGCGCCGCGCGCGTGCTGGGTGCGCTCGTGCCGCGCGTGCTGCTGGCCAGCGGC
>JAYUSX010000435.1:0-3066 GCA_043755475.1 Actinomycetota bacterium | reverse complement strand
AGGTCGCCGAGGTGCGCACTGCCGTCGCGCTGACGCCCGACCAGCAGACGCGGCTTGCGGCCGCTCTCGCCAACGCAACCGGCAAGGAAGTCAATCTGAAGGTCGTCGTCGATCCGTCGGTGTTGGGCGGGCTGGTGGCCACCATCGGTGACACCGTCATCGACGGCAGCGTCCGCACCCGTATCGATCAGTTGAAGTCGCGTCTCTAAGAGGCGCGGAGAAGCACGAAACCCATCAGGGAACCCCAGGACACGAGGGACACGAACAACATGGCAGAACTCACGCTGAGCGCCGGTGACATCGCCGCCGCGCTGAAGAAGAACCTGGAGGGCTTCGAGCCTTCTCTCGAGGCACGCACGGTCGGCCGCGTCACCGAGGTCGGCGACGGCATCGCCCGCGTCAGTGGCCTCCCCGACTGCGCCGTCAACGAACTGCTCGAGTTCGAAGACGGCAGTGTCGGCCTCGCGTTGAACCTCGACGAGGAGTCGATCGGTGCCGTCGTGTTGGGCAACGCCGATCACATCGAAGAGGGCCAGACGGTGAAGGCCACCGGCCGCATCCTCTCCGTGCCCGTCGGCGATGCGATGCTCGGCCGCGTGGTGAACGCCCTCGGTCAGCCGATCGACGGCAAGGGTGACATCGTCGGCGGCATCCAGCGCCGCGTCGAGATCCAGGCCCCTGGCATCATGGGCCGCAAGCCCGTCCACGAGCCGTTGCAGACCGGCATCAAGTCGATCGACGCGATGACCCCGATCGGCCGTGGCCAGCGTCAGCTGATCATCGGCGACCGCAAGACCGGCAAGACAACCGTCGCCGTCGACGCGATCATCAACCAGCGCGGCCTCGGTGTGAAGTGCATCTACGTTGCCATCGGCCAGAAGGGTTCGACGGTCGCCCAGACGGTCGAGACCCTCCGCCAGTACGGTGCGCTCGAGTACACCGTCGTGGTTGCCGCGCCGGCCAGCGATCCGGCCCCGTTCAAGTACCTCGCTCCGTATGCCGGCTGCGCCATCGGTCAGCACTGGATGGAGAACGGTGAGCACGCGCTCATCGTCTACGACGATCTCTCCAAGCAGGCCGAGGCGTACCGTCAGGTGTCGCTGCTGCTCCGCCGTCCACCGGGCCGCGAGGCGTACCCCGGCGACGTGTTCTATCTGCACAGCCGCCTCCTCGAGCGTGCGGCGAAGCTCTCCGATGAGCGCGGCGCCGGTTCGCTCACCGCACTGCCGGTGATCGAGACCAAGGCAGGCGACGTGTCGGCCTACATCCCGACGAACGTGATCTCGATCACCGACGGCCAGGTGTACCTGCAGGACAACCTGTTCAAGTCCGGTGTGCGCCCGGCCGTCGACGTGGGCATCTCGGTGTCTCGTGTGGGTGGCGCGGCGCAGATCAAGGCGATGAAGAGTGTGTCGGGCACCTTGAAGCTCGACCTCGCCCAGTTCCGCGAGCTCGAGGCGTTCGCGACGTTCGGTTCCGAACTCGATGCGATCTCGAAGGCCCAGCTCGAGCGTGGCTACCGACTCGTCGTGCTGCTCAAGCAGCCGCTCAACAGCCCGATGCCGGTCGAGGAGCAGGTCGTCGTCGTGTTCGCCGGCACCAAGGGCTACCTCGACAGCCTCCCGGTGAACGAGGTCCGTCGTTTCGAGGCCGAGCTCCTCGAGCACATGCGCAGCACACAGGGCGGACTGCTCGCCGCCATGCGCAGCAACCCGAAGGCCGACGTGCCGGGCGAGCTCGGCGATCTGATCGCCTCGTTCAAGGAGCGCTTCGTCGCCGACATGGCCGCAGCTCGTGCCGCCGATGTGCTGGCCACCGACGCAGCAGCACTCGGCGAGGCCACCAGCCCGAAGACGCTGGCGACGGAGTAGTCATGGCAGGCGGTCAGGAGCGCATTCTGAAGGGACGCATTCGTAGCGTCCAAGCAACGAAGAAGATCACGCGCGCCATGGAACTGATCGCGGCGAGCCGCATCGTCAAGGCCCAGCAGCGGGTCGCTGCTGCCGTGCCCTACAGCGAGCAGATCACCGAGGTCGTCAAGGACCTGGCCGCTGCGGGTGGAGCCTCGCAGTCGCCGCTCCTGTCCGGGCGTCCCACGATCGCCAAGGTGGCCTACATCGCGATCACGGCGGACCGTGGTCTCTGCGGCGGCTACAACGCCGGTATCCAGCGAGCGACCGAAGGCGAGATCAAGGCCGGCGTGCTGAACGGCACCGACTACACGGTGATCGCCGTGGGTCGCAAGGCCGAGGGCTACTTCCGCTTCCGCGGCTACACGATGGGCGCGGTCTTCGCCGGCTTCAGCGACAACCCCACCTATGCCCATGCGAAGAGCATCGGCCAGCAGGTGATGGACATGTACGTGAGCGGCGAGGTCGATCGCGTCGAGCTGATCTACACCCGCTTCATCTCCGCCGGTTCGCAAGAGGTGGTCCAGCGTCCGCTCGTCCCGCTCGACCGTCAGACCGTGGTCGGTGGCGATGGCAAGGGCGTCGATGCAGCCGGAGTGGCTGCCGACTTCGAGTTCGAGCCCGATCCGGGCACCATCCTCGACACCCTCCTGCCCCGCTACGTCGAGGCTCGCATCTACGCAGCGCTGCTCAACGCAGCCGCAAGTGAACACGCGTTCCGTCAGCGGGCGATGAAGAGCGCGACCGACAACGCCGAGGAACTGATCAAGAACCTCAGCCGCATCATGAACCGTGCCCGCCAGGACTCGATCACCACCGAGATCATGGAGATCGTCAGCGGCGCCGAGGCGCTCGGTGGCGATGCCAAGAAAGCACACCACATCACGCTCGGGCCGCTGTCGGACGACGGGTTCGATGCGGGCCTCGACCTGCGCAGCTTCCGGTCGCCGTCCGCAACGGCGGTGGGAGTGCTCGAGGCAGACGACATCGAAGACATCGTCGGGATCGGGCCGGTGATCGGGGCACACCTCCGCGAGCAGGGCATCACCACGTTCGCCCAGATCGCTGCGTGGACCCCTGAAGAGGCCGCCCGTATCGGCGACGAGATCGATTTCCCCGGCCGCGTCGAGCGCGAGCACTGGGTCGAACAGGCCAG
>JAYUSX010000434.1:0-3071 GCA_043755475.1 Actinomycetota bacterium | reverse complement strand
GCCGACCTCTTTGAGCGCTGCCGGAATCTCGGCGCGGAACAGGTCGACGACCTCGGCCGCCGAGGGATTGGTACGCCCCCAACCGGTCAACGAGGTGCGAGTCACGGCGCCCAGGCTAGCTGTGCCGGATCAGCCGGCACCGGAGCCCGACCCAGCGGACGGCCGCACCGACACACGAGCCTGCTCAGTACGGCCACTCGGGGGCGCGGCCGGTGAGCCGCTTCAGCAGACCACCGAGCTTGGCGCTGATCAGCAGCTTGATCGACAGGTTCTTCGCGAACCACGGCAACTGGGCGAGCTGGCGCACTGCGTTCGTCGCGCGCGCGCCGATGCCCGGCGACAGATCACGGCGGTATTCGGTCATCGACCGCGCGCGCCCCACGTAACGCCACTGCGAGCTGTACACCAGCTCGCGGATGATCGCCAGCGTGACACCCACCGATGAGAACGAATCGTGGATCAACATCGTGCCACCCGGCTCGACCCGATTGCCCCAGCTGTGGATGTCGGCGCGCGCGGGCGCATACCGGTGGGCACCGTCGACGTACAGCACCCATGCCGAGCCAGGCACGTCGATCAATGCCGCGTCGCTGAAGGCACGAACGTGGCGAACCCGATCGGCGACGCCGGCCGAGGCCAGATTGCGGTTGAACACCGCGTGGTCGTCCTGGGCCTCCGCGGCGAACCCGTCGATCTCCTGGGGACCGCGGTCGTTGCCGGCATGCGGATCGATCGCCACCAACTCGACACCGGGTTCGGCGGCAGACGCGAGCACGATCATGCTGCGACCGCGGAAGCTGCCGATCTCGACGATCCGCTGCCCGGGCGACGCCGTACGAGCGGCGTCGTACAGCCGTCGGGCCTGGTCGGGCGACATCCACCCTTCCACGTCGGCCACAGAGGCCAGCACCTCCTCGAATGGCTTCACCACGTCGATCTCCCTCGCTCGCTCATCCACACCACGCCATGATCCGTGCCCATCACGCCTCCGCCGTCACGAGACGTAGACGCCGAGGCCGAAGATGGCAGCCCACACGATGCCCAGCACCTGCAGGGTGCGATCTGCGATGAAGATCTCCTCGGGCGCAGCACCATGGCCTTGCTCGAGGATCAGCAGGTATCGAAACAGCGCGGTCGCCATCGGCACGATCGACAACTCGTAGAACGGCCACGAGGTCCCGGCGATCTCCTTGGTGTCGAAGGCCCAGATGCAGTACGAGACCAGCGCGGCGCCCACGCTGATCGCCACCACGTCGCGCAGGTACCCGAGCGAGTACGAATCGAGCGTCGACCGCGTCTGCGCATCGTCGCCCACCTCGCGCAGTTCGGCGAAGCGCTTACCGCTCACGATGAACATGGACGCGAACGAGATCGTGAGCAGGAACCACGTGCTCATCGGCACGTCCGCAGCCACGGCTCCTCCGATCGCGCGCAGCACGAAAAACGCGGCGACGACCACGAGGTCGACCACGGCGACGTGCTTCAGCACGGCGCTGTAGCCAGCGGTGAGCGCGACGTACGCGGCGGCGGCCACACAGGCCTTCCAATCGGCGAGGGCGGCGACAGCGACGCCACCGACGAGGAGCAGCGTCCCGACCACCCACGCGACGCGCAACGGCACCGCACCACTGGCGATCGGTCGGTTGCGCTTGGTGGGATGGTTGCGGTCTTGTTCGACGTCGAGGATGTCGTTCCAGAAGTAGCCACCGCTGGCAACCATGCAGAACGACACGAACATGATCAGCGTGGGCAGCAGGTAGTCACCGTTGTCGAGCACGCCGGCGGCGCCGGGCGCGGCGAACACCAGAACGTTCTTGGCCCACTGCCGCGGGCGCGCCTGGCGGACGAGGGCACGCACGAGGCTCGGCTGAGCGCTCACGCTGTCATCCCGGCTGGCACGGCAGGCAGGGTAGTGCCATGGACCCACACGGGATGGTGAGCCATCTCGAGCATCTCGCGATCGCCGCGGCTGTCCCCATAGGCCCAGATCTCGGCGTCGGGGATGCCTTCGTCGATCAGCCATCCACGCAGCCGGACCGCCTTCTCCTCGGCCCGGCAGTTTCCTCCGTCGAGCGCCGTGCCATACCGCTCGCCATCGTGCTCGACATCGGTGCACAACGCACGCTCGATACCGAGCGCCACGGCCAGCGGCTCGAGGTACGGCCGCAACGAGGCCGACACCATCACGGTGCGATGTCCCATCCGTTGATGCCACCGCAGACGCGCGATCACGTCGGTGCGCAGGAACCGGGTCTGCACGTGGGACGCAAAGCTGTGCCCTGCAGCGTCGACCTCGTCGATGCGCCGACCGCGAAACACTCCCCCGACGACGACTCCCTTGATCGCGTCACGGTCGCGCCGCGCTGCGGCCAACGCCGTCGCTGTCGGACGACGTGCGACCGCCGCGAGGATGCCGCGCTTGCCGCCGAGTCGTTCGAGGAACGGCCGAACACAGTCGCGCACGGTGAGTGTGCCGTCCACGTCGAACGCAGCCACGACCGGAGGGGTGTGGAGGCCGCTCACGCCAACTCCTCGATCATCAGCCAGAAGTCGGGCCAGCTCTTCGACACGACGTTCGGGTCCTCCACCTCGATGCCGTCGGTGACGAGGCCCAGCAGTGCGAACGACATCGCGAGGCGATGATCGTGGTGGGTGGCGAGGCGGGCGCCGTGCGGATGCCCCGGCAGGATCACCAGACCGTCGTCGGTCTCGGTCGCCCGCACGCCGACGCGGCGAAGCTCGTTGCAGAGGTCGCCCAATCGGTCGCTCTCCTTGCCGCGGATGAATCCCACGCCGCGGATCGTGGTGGCCGTGTGCGCGAACGGCGCCACCACGGCGAGCGTCGGGACCAGGTCCGACATGTCGACCATGTCGATGTCGATCCCGCGCAGCGGGCCGTCTCGCGTGACCGTGGTGCCGCGGCCGTTCACGACGACCTCGCAGCCCATGTCGCCGAGCGCGTCGGCGAACCGGGCATCACCCTGCAGCGACGCCTGGGTGAGACCGGGGACGTGCACGGTGCCACCGACGATGGCGGCCGCAGCCAGCGGGTAGCTGGCCGAACTCGCGTC
>JAYUSX010000433.1:0-7672 GCA_043755475.1 Actinomycetota bacterium | reverse complement strand
TCCTCGCGGACCCGCCGGTAGTAGTCGTACGGGCACTCGAGCACCTCAGGGCTGACCAAGATCTCGTCGGTCACGCTCATGTCCTGCTCCTGTTCTGGTCGTTGTGCTGGTTCTCGTCGCTCTCGTCGCTGGACGATTCCCGATAGTCGCCGAAGGTCTTGTCGCGCTCGGACAGCGCTGTGGTCACGCCTTTGGAGAACTGCGCGAAGTACTCACGCGAGCTCCGCTGGTGGAAACCGAGCGCATTGATGTCGGCGGTGGCGCGCATGCCGTCGCGCATGCCCATCGCCTCCATCGCACGGTGCACCACCCGCTTGTTCAGGGCTTGCAGATCGGGTGGCACCTTGGCAACCCGCCGGGCGATCTCGAGCACCCGTTCGTCGAGCTCGGCCGCATCGAAGGCCCGATTCGCGAAGCCTGCGTCGACGGCCTCGTCGCCGGTCATCGAGTCGCCCGTGAGCATCGCCTCCATCGCGCGGCGCATGCCGAGCAACCACACGTGCCACGCCATGTCGGGCGAGCTCATGCTGCGCACCGGCGGGTAGCCGATCTGGGCGTCGTGGGCGACGTAGACAAGATCGCATGCGGTCGCCAGTTCCGTGCCACCGGCGAGGCAGAACCCGTGCACCTGGGCGATCACCGGCGTCGCGAGGTCCATCATCTGGAACCAGCCGTTGAGCACGTGGCGAGCCCATCCGCCATCGGCTCTGGTGATCGGCCACGGCAGCGGCTCGCTCGGATCCTGGGCGAGGTCGTACCCGGCGCTGAAGCACGGACCGGCGCCTCGGATCACGATCACCCGGATCTCCGGATCGGCGTCGGCGATCGCGAGCGCTGCGAACAGCTCGGTGCGCAGGCCGTTCGACAGCGCATTGCGTTTGGTCGGGCGGTTGAGCGTGAGCCGGCGAACCTGCGGCGCCGGGTCGTCGGCGACGATCAGCGCTTCTGCTGGTCGTGGCGAGGCGGTCGATTCAGCCAATGGTCCGGCTCCCTTCCCAGTACGGTGCGCGGAGCGCCTTCTTGTTGACCTTGCCCATCGCGTTGCGGCCCACGGTGGCGACGATGTCGAGCGTGCGTGGGCACTTGTAGCCGGCGAGCTTCGATCGGCACAGGGCGATCAGCTCGTCGGGGCTCGGTGGATCGGCGGGGTCGAGCGGCACCACCAGGGCCTTCACCGCCTCGCCGAGGTCGGGATCGGGCACGCCGATCACCGCAACGTCGGCCACCTTCGGGTGCTCGGCGATCACCGCTTCGGCCTCGGCCGGGTAGATGTTCACCCCTCCCGCAACGATCATGTCGCTGAACCGGTCGGTGATGTACACGAAGCCCTCGTCGTCGACGTAGCCGATCTCACCGATGGTGAACACGCCAGGTCGCAGATGGGCCTTGGCGGTCTTGTCGGGATCGTTCGGGTACACCACGCCGCGGCCCGTGCTGTCCTCGAAGTAGAGCCGCCCTTCGGTTCCGGCGGGTACCTCCTGATCGTCGTCGCCCACCACGATCGCTCGGGCGAACGGGGGGATCACGCGGCCCACGCTGCCCGGATGCTCCGTCCACTCCTGGCTGCCGATCGCGCAGATCGTGCCCACCTCGGTCGATCCATAGGCATCGTTGAAGATCGGCCCGAACCAGGTGATCATCTGGTGTTTCACGTCGATCGGGCAGGCTGCGCCGGTGTGAGCCACCAGCTTCATGGCCGTCACGTCGTAGCGCGCTTTCACCTCGGCCGGCAGCTCGAGCATCCGCTTGAAGTGCGTGGGCACCATGACGGTCGTCTCGCACCCGTAGGTCTCGATCGCTTCGAGCACACGCTCGGGATGGAAGCGCCCGAGCACCACCACCGGCGTGCCGGCAGCGAGGATGCGCATGCCCGACAGGGGGCCGGTGTGGTACATCGGGCCCACCACCAGATGGGTGCCGAACTGGGCGAACCGGTTCTGCGCCAGCACCGCGACGTGTTCGACCACCGTGTCGCCACCGGCGAACATCGTCGGGGCCAGGTCGACCCCTTTCGGCACTCCGGTCGTGCCGCTGGTGTACATCAGGTTGGGTCGAGGTGCAACGTCGGTGCGTGGCTCGTCGGCCGACGCGCTCGCGAGCCAGTCCTCCCACACCTCGGCACCCAGGCCGGCAGCATCGGGGCTGCGCCACGCGATCACGGTTGCCACGCCTGCCTGGCGGGCTGCGTCGAGACCGCGCTCGAGGTTCTCGGGTCCGACGAAGAGCACCGAGGTCTGCGAGTCGCGAAGGATGTAGGCGGCCTCATCGGCGTTGAGGTGGAAGTTGAGCGGCACCGAGCTCGCGCCAGCGAGCAGGGCGCCGAGGTGGGCGAGCACCACCTCGGAGGCGTTCTCGGCGTACACCGCCACACGCCGTGCGTCGCCGAGGTTCCGCGCGTGCAGCCCGTTCACCACCCGGTTGAGAGCGTCATCGACGTCGGACCATCCGAGCGCGACCCTGTCGTCGCGCAAGGCCACCTGGTCGGGGCGCTCTCGCGCCCGGTCACCGGCGATCAACGCCATACGACAGCCCCCTCATGATCAGCGTGCAGTTCGTCCGCTGCCTCGGCCCGAATCCAGGCAGGACGAATCTAACCGGAAGGTCAATTCCGTTTCGGCACCGGACGGCGTTCAACGCTGCCGGCGAGATGCGGCCGGCGAGATGCGGCCGGCGAGACGCGTCGAGGCCCGCCCTCACGGGCGGGCCTCGCTCGCATGTCACGTCATCCGGGGTTCACGACCCGAACGCCGACGTCCGACCTGTCGACGGTGTCGACGTCTCTCGGAGACTCAGGGGCAGGGCCCCCGACGGTCAGGTCTCGAAGTCGGTGATGAGCTCGCCCACTTCGTCGAACGTCGCCGTGTCGGCGTCGTACACGAGCACCTGCAGCGACTCGGCCAAGAACGGATCTTCTTCACCCTGTGACTTGTCCTGCACACCTGCACGGGCCAGCGACGGCACGAACTCGAAGTTGCGCGCCGCGTTGATGATCGACGCGCGGGTGAGTCCCTCCGGCGAGGCTGCCGCCTGCGCGAGGATCGCCACGGTGATCTCACCGGCGGTCCACCCGGCGGTGGCGGTGGCCACGATCTCGCCCTTGCCCTCGCCCTCCATGAACGCGAGGTACTCGGCGACAGCAGGGAGCGCGGCGTTGGCCTCGTCGGTGACGTCGGTGAGGTTGCTGCTCGTGTAGAGGCCGTCAGCGGCGGCACCGGCGGCACCGAGGATCAGGCTGCTCGCACAGGTGTTCGTGATGAACGTGAGCGGCACCCAGTCGGTGTTCTGCGCCTTGGCGTTGGCCATCTCCGACAGGAACGAGATGCAGCCCGCGCCGAGCGGCACGGCCATCACGATGTCGGCGCCTTCGCTGGCGATGGTGGTGACCTGCGATGTCGGCGGGTTGGAGTCGGTGGCCTCGATGGTCTGCTCGCCGACGATCTCCAGTCCGTACTCATCGGCGACGTCCTTGAACGCCTCGGCGTAGATCTGACCGAACTCGTTGTTCACGTAGAACAACGACACGGTGGCGCCGTCGGGGAACTGCTCGGCGATCTGAGCGGCGTACACCCTGGACTCGACGGTGTACGGCACCAGCAGACCCGTGGTCCACGGGTAGTCGGCCACCTCGCCCCACGCCGGCGAGCCGGTGAGAGCGTTGAGCTGCGGGATGCACTCGTCGTTCAGCAGGTCGCGAACGGCGCCGTTGTTCGGCGAACCGATGATGCCCGCGAAGAGGTGCGCGCCGGCGTCGATCTGGGTGTTCACGGCACCAGGGGTCAACTCCGGGTTGTACTGGTCGTCCTCGATCGCGAGTTCGAGGGTGTACCCGTCGACGAGACCTTCCGCGTTCGCGTACTTGATGTAGGCATCGAAGCCGTCCTTCACCGGCGCGAAGGCCGCAGCGGCAACGCCTCCGGTGAGCGGCATGGCCGAACCGATCTTGATCGTGCCCTCGATGGGCGCGTTCGCCGCGTCGGGATCGATGCAGTCATCGGTGTTCACGGCCCAACCTTCGGCTGCTGGAGCCTCGGTGGCCGCGGGCGCCTCGGTCGCTTCCGGAGCCTCGGTCGCTTCCGGAGCCTCGGTCGCTTCTGGTGCCTCGGTCGCTCCCGGAGCCTCGGTGGCCTCCGGAGCGGCCTCGGTCGTGGTCGTTTCCTCATCGTCGCCACCGCACGCCGCAAGCAACAGTGCAGCGGCAGCGAACGCGGCGGTGATCGTCTTTTGACGTCGAGTCATTCGCTCTCCCCCTCTTGGTTCAATGTCTGGTGGAACAACTGATTGGTGCTTCAGTTGCTGGTGGTGATGTCCTCGGCCGCAAGGGCCGGATGGTCGGCGGCCGCCGATCCCGCCGGGCGGGGGACGACTCGCACGAGCCTGGGACTGTACTGCTTCCACACGCCGACCAGCCCTCGCGGGGCCACGAACATCAACACGATCAGGATCACGGCGAAGATGCCCGTGCCAGGCGGGATCTTCGACCAACCGAACAACGGACGGAGAAGACCGGGGATGTTCTCGTCGTCGGCCCACCCACCCGTTCGGTCGCTGACGAACACGAACAGCGCCGCACCGATGACCGGCCCCCACAGCGAGCCCGCACCGCCGATCACCATGATGATGAGGAACGTCAGCGCACCGAGGATCGTCAGCGTGGCGATGTCGGGCGACACGGCGCCCAGCCGGATCGCCGTCACCGAACCGGGCAGCGCGCACAGGCCGGCGGAGATTCCGAAGGCAAAGGCCTTGGTCGCGACGACGTTCACCCCCATCACTGCGGCCGCCGTCTCGTTGTCGCGCACCGCGATGAGCGAGCGGCCGGCCCGGCTCTTCACCACTCCTCGGATGACCAGGTAGACGATCACGGCGATGCCGGCAGCGATCCAGTAGTAGAACGGGATCGCGCCCTGACCGCGGAGATCTCCGAAGGGGTCCCAGCCGAAGATCTCGAAGTTGCGCATCTGGCCGTTGCGGCGGCCGATGTCGAACCCGGTGGTGTCGATCGCGGAGTCGCTGTTGGGCAGACCCGGGCCGCCACCCGTGAGCGACTCGAGCTTCGGCCAGCGCAGCAGGTTCGGGAACACCAGCGCCAGGGCCAACGTGACGAGCGCCAGGTAGACACCCTTGATCCGCGAGGCGGGGAACGACACGAGCACGCCGACCACGAAGGCGAATGCGAATGCCACGGGGAAGGTCAGCCAAGGACTCCACTCGTACTTCGACACGAGGATGCCGGTGATGTACGCACCGGTGCCGTAGAACGCCGAGTGACCGATCGAGATCTGTCCGGTGTAGCCCAGGATGAGGTTGAGCGCCATCGCGGCCGACATGAGCGTGAGCGCCTCGGTGGCCGACGTGACGAGCCCGTTGCTCCCCTTCGTCGGGATCCACAGCACGATCGCCACCACCAGCGCCGCCGCGAAGAGGCGGATCGCCCAGTGTCCGAGGCTGCCTTCCTTGAGTGTGACCAGCGACTTCATACCCGCTCCACCTTCGCCGTGCCGAACAGGCCGGATGGTTTGACCATCAACACCACGAGGATCACGACGAAGGCCACCGCGAGCTTCATCTCCTGGCCGATGAAGGCGATGTAGCCGGCAGCCATCGTCTCGATCACACCGATCGCGAGGCCGGCGATCACCGCTCCGCCTGGCGAGTCGAATCCTCCGAGCGTGGCCGCGGCCGAACCGTAGATGAACACCGTGAACATCAGGCCGAGGCTCACGCTGTTGTTGATCCCGGCGAACACCACACCGCCGAGCGCACCGATCGCGGCGGCCAGGCCCCAGCTCACCATGAGCACGGTGTTGACGCGGACGCCCACCAACTTGGCGCTGTCGCTGTTGCTGGCGACGGCGCGCATGGCCAGACCGAACTTGGTCTTGTTGAACAACAAGAACAGCAACCCGGTGATGACGAGCGTGAGCCCGAACACGCCGAGCGACTGGTACCGGATGGCCGCGCCGAAGATCTTCACGAAGTCGTCGGGTTGGTCGGGGAACAGGCTCGGGTACTGCTGCTGCTGTGAACCGACCCCCGAGTTCGGAAGCACCTGATCACCCCAGATCGCTCCCGACGCCCAGTTGAGGAACTGGAACAGACCGATCGTCACGATGAACACGGCGAACGGGGACTTCTTCGAGACCGGTCGCACCAAGCCCACCTCGGCCGCGGCGCCGATCACGAAGCCGGTGCCCAGGCCCACGATCAGAGCGAGGCCGATCGGCAAGCCCCATTCACCCATCTGGTAGACGACGTAGGCGGAAAACAGCGCCATCTCACCTTGGGCGAAGTTGAGGTGGCCGGTACCGCGATAGATGATGACCAGCCCGAGCGCGATCAGCGCATACACGCTGCCTCCGCTCAGGCCGTCGACGAGTCGTTGTAGGAAGAGTGCCATTCGAATCCCTTTTCACAGCCCGTTCGGAAGCTCGGTCGGAAGCACGGTCAGAAGCCCAGATAGGCCTTGCGGATGGAGTCATCCGCACTCAGTTCGGCCGCCGACCCGGACGCCACGATCCGGCCGGTCTCGATGAGGTAGACGCGATGTGCCATGTGCATCGCCAGGTTGGCGTTCTGCTCGACGAGCAGCACCGACAGGCCGCTGTCCCGGTTGAGTCGCTCGATCACGGCAAAGAGCTCCCGGGTGATGAGCGGCGCGAGACCGAGGCTCGGTTCGTCGCACAGCAGGAGCTTCGGCCGGCTCATGAGTGCCCGGGCGATCGCCAGCATCTGTTGCTCACCACCGCTCAGGCTGCCCGCCCGCTGGGCGCGTCGTTCCATCAGGCGGGGGAAGACATCGAACCACTTGTCGATGTCGGCATCGACCTCCTTGTCGGAGCGGATGTAGGCACCGCAGCGAAGGTTGTCCTCGACGGAAAGTTCGGGGAACGTGCCGCGGCCTTGCGGTACCTGGGCGATGCCGGCCCGCACGATCGCATCCGGCGTGGCCTTGGTGATGTTGGTTCCCTCCAGCATCACCTCTCCCGCGCGCGGGATCATCCCGCTGATCGCCCGCATCGTGGTGGTCTTGCCTGCACCGTTGGCGCCGAGCATCACCACGATCTCACCGGCCTCGACGTTCAGGTCGACCTCGTGGAGGACGTTGACCGGGCCATAGCCCGCTCGCAATCGAGAAATGGACAGCAGGCTCATTCGGTGGTCCCCAGGTAGGCAGCGATGACACGATCGTCGGCTTGCACCTGCGCCGGTGTGCCCTCGGCGATCTTGCGACCGAACTCCAGGGCCACCACCTTGTCGCTGATGCCCATCACCATCGACATGTGGTGCTCCACGAGCAGCACCGTCAGCTCGAACTGATCGCGGATCGTCCCGATCGTGTGGCCCAGTTCGTCGACCTCGCCGTGCGTGAGGCCGGCTGCGGGTTCGTCGAGCATGAGCAGCCTCGGCCGGGACGCAAGGGCTCGGGCAATCTCGATCCGTTTCAAGGTTCCGTAGGGAAGACCCGCGCACGGCCGGTCGGCGAGATGAGCGAGGCCTATCCACTCGAGGAGCGCCATCGCATCGCTACGGAGCCGGCGTTCCGATGAACGGAAGGGCGGGATGCGTAGCATGCTCACCGTGAACCCGCCGTGGGCGGCGGCGTGGGCGCCGATCATGATGTTCTCGCAGACCGACAGGCCCGGCACGAGCGCCAGGTTCTGGAAGGTGCGGG
>JAYUSX010000432.1:0-7691 GCA_043755475.1 Actinomycetota bacterium | reverse complement strand
CGCCGCCGCCAACCTGGTGGGCTACATCGGCGAGCAGGTCGCCGCGACCCAGGTGGTGCCCAGCGACACCACGATCTTGGTCGAACGCTTCCGTGACGAACTCGGTGACTGGCGACTCGTCGTGCATTCCCCTTTCGGCACGCCCGTGCACGCTCCGTGGGCGATGGCCATCGAGCGGCGTCTGATCGACCGCTTCGACATGCCGGTCGAGACGATGTGGGGCGACGACGGCATCGTGCTGCGCCTGCCCGAGGCAGCCGACCAGTTGCCCATCGAGGAGCTGATGATCGACCCCGACGACATCGACGAACTGGTGTTGTCGTCGCTGCCGCAGACGTCGCTGTTCTCCGCCCGGTTTCGCGAGTGCGCGGCGCGCGCGCTGTTGCTGCCGCGCCGGCGTCCCGACCGACGCACGCCACTGTGGCAACAACGCCAGCGGGCCGCCGACCTGCTCGCGGTCGCCGCGAAGTACCCCAGCTTCCCCATCCTGCTCGAGACGTCGCGTGAATGCGTCCAGGACGTGTTCGATCTCCCGGCGCTCCGCGAGGTGCTCACCCAGCTCCGCAGCCGAGCCGTGCGGGTGGTCACGGTCGACACACCGAAGGCGTCGCCGTTCGCCCAGAGCTTGCTGTTCAACTGGATCGCGGCCTACATGTACGAAGGCGACGCTCCGCTGGCAGAACGCCGCGCCGCTGCGCTCGCGCTCGATCGCGATCTGCTGCGCGACCTCCTCGGTGCCGAAGAGCTGCGCGAGTTGCTCGACCCCGGCGTGCTCGCCGACCTCGAACTCGAGCTGCAGTGCCTCACCGATGGGCGTCGAGCGCGCGATCCCGACGAGCTGCACGACGTGCTTCGCAAGGTGGGCGACCTCGGCCGCGACGAGGTCGACCTGCGGTGCGAGGGTTCCGACGGTCGGGCGTGGCTCGACGAACTGGTGCGCGCCCGGCGGGCGGTCGAGTTGGGCATCGGTGATCAGATGCGATTCATTGCAGCCGAGGATGCGGCGCGGTATCGCGACGCATTGGGCTGCTCGCTGCCGCTCGGCCTGCCGCGGGCGTTCACCGAGCCGGTGCCGTTGCCGTTGGAGTCGTTGGTCGCTCGCTATGCCCGCACGCACGCACCGTTCATCGCCGACGACGTCACCCGACGATTCGCCGCTCCGGGCACGCGCATCGCGGGCGCATTGGCCGCGCTCGAGGCCGATGAGCGGTTGGTTCGCGGCGAGTTCCGCCCAGGTGGTTCGGGTCGCGAGTGGTGCGACGTCGACGTGCTGCGGCAGCTCCGACGTCGTTCGCTGGCGATGCTGCGTCGCGAGGTCGAGCCGGTCGAGCCCGACGCCTACGCCCGCTTCCTCACCCAATGGCATGGCATCCCGGCCGAACGGCGCGGTCTCGAGGCGGTCGTCGAAGCGCTCGGGCTGGTCCAGGGTGCGGCGCTGGTGGCCAGCTCGCTCGAGTCCGAGGTGTTGCCGAGCCGAGTGCGCGGGTACCGTCCGTCCGACCTCGACGAGCTCTGCACCTCGGGTGAGATCATCTGGATTGGCGCCGGATCGGTCGGAGCTCACGACGGGCGAGTTCGGCTGTTCTTCGCCGACCAGCTGCCCATGTTGGCGCCCTCGATCGAACCGATCGACGCTCCCACAGGTCCGGTGCACGACGCGATCCGCATCCTGCTGGCCGAGCGCGGTGCCAGCTTCTGGACCCAGCTCCGCACCGCTGCGCCGAGCGCCACCGAAGGCGAGGTGCTGACCGCGCTCTGGGATCTGGTCTGGGCCGGCGAGGTCACCAACGACACGCTCGCGCCCTTGCGGGCAGTCGTCGGTGGTGCCCGCACCGGCGCGCCGAAGCCATCGGCTCGCGCGGGTCGGCCACGGCCTGGTCGGCTCACCCGCATCGGGCCGCCGGCCGGCGCGGGCCGCTGGAGTCTCGTCGCACCGTTGCTCCTGCCGGCACCTCGACCCACCGAGGCCGCTCATGCGGCCGCCCTGCAGATGCTCGAGCGTTACGGCGTGGTGACCCGCGAAGCCGTGCTCGCCGAAAACGTCGTCGGTGGATACGCGGGTGTCTACGGCGTGCTGAAGGTGCTCGAAGAGCGCGGTCACACGCGGCGCGGCTACTTCATCGCCGGACTCGGGGCGGCCCAGTTCAGCGTGCCCGGCGCGGTCGATCGCCTGCGGGCCGTGCGTGAAGCGCCCGACCCGGAACTGCACCCCGACGACGTGCCCGCGGCGCTCGTCCTCGCGTCCACCGACCCCGCCCAGCCGTTCGGCGCGGCGCTGCCGTGGCCGGTGTCGCCCGGTCGACCGGCGCGGTCAGCAGGGTCGATCGTCGTGGTGTGGCAGGGTCGGCCGCTGGTCTGGTTCGATCGGCGCTCGCACCATCTGGTCACCTTCCCAGACGCGCTCGACCAATGGGGCGGACCGGCATGGGCCGACGCGTTGGCGGCCAGGGTGAAAGACGGTCGGGCTCGTTCGATGGAGGTGCGCAAGGTCGACGGCGACATCCTGCACGGGGCATCGCCCATCGCCGAGGTGTTGCGTCGTGCAGGGTTCGTCGACAGCTATCGCGGCGTGGTGTTCCGGGCGAGCTGAATCAACTGGCTGGATGAGTCAGCTGGCTGGGCCGATGGCGCGCAGGCCGGCCCATGCCAGATTCGCCACGAGCCGACCCAGCTCGTCCGGGTCGAAGTCCTCGCCTCGCTCGACGAGCCGGCGCGAGACCCCTTCAGCCAGGCCGACGAGCCCGTGGGCGATCGTGCGCTGCTTCTCGTGGTCGATCTCGATCGCGATCAGCGGGGCGATCGCCGAGGCCGCCTCGGACGTGATCTTGCGGATCGCCTTGGTCGCGGCAGCGTCCCGGTTGGCCTGCGTCGCGAACAACAACAGGAAGGCATCGTGGTCCTGGGCGACCCAACGGAAGTAGGCCTGGAACCCGAGCTCGGTCATGGTCTTGCCGCTGTTCGCTCCCGCCGTCGCCTTGGCGATCGCAGTGATCATCCGCAGACCGACTTCGTCGATGAGCGCCAGGTACAGGTCCTGCTTGGAGTCGAAGTGCTGGTAGAGCACGGGCTTGGTGACACCGGCGACATCGGCGACGTCGTTCATCGAGGTGCCGTGGTAGCCCTTGCGGGCGAAGACCTGGACGGCGACATCGAGGATCTGCTCGCGGCGCTCGCCTGCGGGAAGTCGGGTGTTCATAACGGTTACCCAAGGGTAACGGCCCGCAGCTCGACCACCGCCTCGGGTGCCGCGATTTCCGGACTTCGGACTCAGATCCCGCGTTCGCGGTCGTCGCGCTCTGCAGCCTTCACCGCGTAGCCGATGACGATCGCCGGGGCGAGCAGGATCGTGCCGACGATGACCGCCCCGATGATGAACGCCGACATCGCTCCGGTGAAGCCGACGGCGAACGTGAGTGCGTATGCGACGATCGCTGCTGCGAAGCAGAGGTAGCCGACCCGGTTGGCACGTTGCGTCCAACGGGCGATCTGGCGGCGGCGGGCCCGCACCGGATCGACCGCAGGCGGCGTCTCGGGTGCGTTGGGGCGGTCGGCGTCGGTCGGCATACAGTCTGGCCATGGTACGTGTGGACTGGCGCGATCGCGTCGTGGTGGTCACGATCGATCGGCCGGAGCGCCGCAATGCCGTCGATCATGCGACGCTGCTGGCGCTCACCGAGGCGCAGCGCGACGCCGTCGCCGGAGGCGCACGCGTCATGGTGCTCACCGGTGAGCCTCCGGCGTTCTGTGCAGGTGCCGATCTCAACGGTGTGGAGAACGACGAGTTCGTCGGCGCGCTCGTGCGCGCACTGCACGGGTTCACCTCGCTCGGCCTGGTGACGGTCGCGGCGATCGACGGTCCGGCGCTCGGGGCCGGGACGCAGCTGGCGGTTGCCTGTGACCTGCGCATTGCCACCCCGACGAGCATGTTCGGGGTGCCCGCGGCCAAGCTCGGCCTCGCCGTCGACCGGTGGACCGTCGATCGAGTCGAGCGCGAGTTCGGCGGGAGCGTCGCCCGCGCGATGTTGCTGGCGGCGCAGACCTACACCGCCGAGCAGTTGCATGCCGCAGGTGGAGTGCAACGACTCGGCGGACTCGCCGAGGCCCTGGTGTGGGCCGAGGAACTGGCCAACCTGGCGCCCCTCACCATTCAGGCCCACAAGTTGGCTCTCGAGAGCACGGCGGCGACGGCCGACGTCGACGAGCGATTCGAACGAGCCCGACTCGCGGCGTGGCAGAGCGCTGACGCCGAAGAGGGGCGAACCGCGTTTCTGGAGAAGCGCCCGCCCCTGTTCGGCGGCGACTGACCGCCCCACGTTCACCGCCGGGCGAGGCGCACCGAGCTACAGGTTGGGTGGGAGCAGGCGGTTGACGTTCTCGAACCAGAAGTACAGCACGATGATGAACGGCGCAACGCCGATCAGGGCGCCGAGCCAGTTGCGGCGAGCCCGCCGGCTGATCGCGGTGGCACCGAGCGCCACGAGGGTGAGCCCGATGCCCCAGAGCGCGACCTGGAGAAAGGCATCGGGATCGCTGAACCAGCTGTTCTCGAACAGGTCTTGGCTGGCGATGGCCGCCTCGTCGAGATCGGCCGGCGCGGCGAGCGCCCCGGTTCCGCCGGACAGCACATCATCGATGGAGCCGCTGGCGGTCGCGACCGGCTCCGGCTCTCCTGGGTCGGTGGCCGGGTTGTCGGGCGGGTCCGTTGCGGTGGCGGCGGCCGTGGTCGCCGGGACCTCGTCGGCTCCAGGGATGACCGAAGGCGCGACGGCGTCGGCTGCCGGAGGAACGTACGGCGCCGTCACCACGTCCGATCGGTCGGGGTCGAGCACGGCGGTGACCACGATGCGCTGCCTGGCGCTGAACTTCGGGTGGCACGACGTGAGCGTGAGCGTCGCCGTCGTCGGGTCGAGGGTGGGGATGACCAGCTGATAGTCGTTCGGGCTGACGATCACTTGACCGGTGACGACATAGGTGTAACGGCCGACGATGGTCTCGACCACGACATCGTCGCCGACCTGCACTTCGTCGATGCGGTTGAACGGTTGACCGTGCGTGGTGCGGTGGCCGGCGATCGCGGAGTTGCCGTACTGGCCGGGCAACGGGGTCTCCGGGAAGTGACCCGGGCCATCTTCCAGATCGCTGGTGCGGACCCCTTCGATCACGATCTTCTCGAGCCCGATCGACTCGATGGTGATCTTGGCGAGCGGTTCGCCCTGAGGCGGTGGGGTGAGCCGTGCTGCCGGAACCGTCGACGACGTCGGCGTGGTCGACTCGGTCGCAGCAGTCGATTCGGTGGCTTCGATGGTGGTCGGCACCGTCGCCGCGACGGTGTCGGGACCCTCGGCCGGCAGCGTGGTGAGGCCGGTGTCGGCCTGGCCGCCGCCGGTGGCGGCGAGCAGTTCCTCGAACTCGTTCTCGAGGCGGTTCTGGGCCTGGGCGGTCTGGATGCCGGTGCCGTAGAGCTGGTAGCCGACGAAGGCGAACATCAACAGGCCCACGGAGATGAGTACGCGTCCGAGGCCGCCGATGACCCATCGCCAGTCGTGCGGCTCGGGCGCTCGATCCCACCGGTTCGGACGGTTCCGTCGAGCGCGAGTCGGCACGTCGGGGGTGGTCGCGGTGTCGCCGACAGCGGGGACGAGGTCGTCGAGCGAAGAGTGGGGGCCGCCCGACGTCACCTTCTCGACGCTATCGGTTGAGGGTTCGCTGGCGCTGTCACCTGGGTGCTGGAGGGGGGTGGCCGCTAGCGTCGATCGTGCATGGAATCGGCTGCTGTCTCCGCTGGCTCGCCGCCGGATTCCGGTCTGCCGCCGGTCGTCCAGCTCGACGATGCCGTCGCGGTGCTCGGCAGCTTTCCTGCGCTGGCCGGGGTCACGCTCACGGTTCAGCGTGGCGAGATCGTGCTGCTCCGGGGTCCGAACGGTGCGGGCAAGACCACGCTCCTGCGGTTGTGCGCCGGCCTGCTCCCCCTGGCCCGCGGCACCGGCTCGGTGGTCGGCTGCGACCTCTCGACTCAACGCGACGTGGTGCGCACGCGCGTCGGCCTGCTCGGCCATGCCAACGGCCTGTACCACGACCTCACGGTGCGCGAGAACGTGCAGTTCTGGGGAGCGACCGTGGGGG
The DNA here is from genome assembly GCA_043755475.1 of Actinomycetota bacterium. Taxonomy (GTDB): domain Bacteria; phylum Actinomycetota; class Acidimicrobiia; order Acidimicrobiales; family Ilumatobacteraceae; genus VFMC01. The sequence goes on along the minus strand of JAYUSX010000432.1, from coordinate 1,568 downwards.
CCAGCGCGGAGGAGGTCGACGCATCGCTCGATCGGTTGGGGCTCGCAGGCCGCCTGGCCGATGTGGTGGTGGGGCGGTTGTCGGCAGGGCAGAAACGGCGGACCGCCCTCGCCTGCTTGGTGGCTCGACGAGCTCGACTGTGGCTGCTCGACGAGCCTCATGCCGGCCTCGACGCCGCAGGCCGCGACGAGCTCGATGACACGCTGCGCGCAGCGGTCGCGTCGGGCGCCACCGTCATGGTGGCGAGCCACGAGCTCGAGCGCGCTGGTGGTCTGGCGACGCGCATCGTCGACCTGGTCGGCGGCCACGTGGCTCGACCGGGGAACGAGGGTTCGTGAAGACGTCAGCGAGCGGTGCTTCGCTGTGGACGACGGCACGGCTCGTGGCTGCCAAGGACCTTCGCGTCGAGCGTCGCAGTCGTGTGGTCGTGAACCAGGTGCTGCCGTTCGCCGCTCTGGTGATGGTGCTGTTCGCATTCGCGCTCGACAACGACACCGTGTTGCAGCGCACGGCTCCCGGACTCGTGTGGCTCGGCACGATCTTCAGCCTGCTGATCGTGGTCCAACGATCGTTTGCGATCGAGACGGCCGATGGAGCGCTCGACGCACTGCGGGTGGCGGGCGTGAGCCCACCTGGGATCTTCCTCGGCAAGTCGATCGCGCTCGCCGTGCAACTCCTCGCGCTCGAGTTGCTGTTGGTCGCGCTCGCCCTCTTGCTGTACGACTCGTCGCTCGACGTGTCGGGTGCCGTGCTCTTGGTCACCACCCTCGTTCCCGCTACCACCGGCCTGGCATTGGTCGGTACGCTCTACGGAGGTCTCGCCGCCGGGACCAGAGGCCGCGAGACGTTGCTCCCGCTGCTGTTGTTCCCGGTGGTGGCGCCGGTACTGATCGGTGCGACCCGAGCGACGGAAGCGGCGTTCGGAGCGAGTGGAGCGGCGACGAGCGAGGGCTGGCCCTGGGTCGGGATGCTGATCATCTACGCAGCAACGTTCGGCATCGGCGGCACCGTTGCGTTCGGACCCCTCCTCGAGGAATGAGTCGCCCAGGAATGAACAGGAACGAGGACAGCGCTCACGTGGACACCACAGATTCTCGGGGACACGCGTCGTCGCCGGACTCCCCGACGCGGCCCGCGCCAGCACGCGCGGGCACACCCGCACCGACCGGTCGCGGCACGGGCACCACGTTCACCCGCGGGCTCGGCGTGGCCGCCGCGGTCTCGCTGGCGGCCGTGGCGCTGTTCGGTTTGGTGCTCTCGCCTCCCGACGTGATCCAAGGGGAGAGCGTCCGCATCCTCTACGTGCACGTCGGCACGGTCTGGGTGGCGTACGTGGCCTTCATCGTCACCGCCGTGTCGTCGGCCGCGTACCTGTGGCGCCGCACGCGCTCGCTCGTCTGGGACCGCATCGCTGGGGCCAGTGCGGAGATCGGGGTGCTGTTCATGGCGGTCACTCTCTTCGCGGGCGCGTTGTGGGGCCGGTTGTCGTGGGGAACCTTCTGGGTGTGGGATGCGCGGGTCACCACGACGGCGTTCTTGTTCATCAGCTACGTCGGCTACCTCGCGGT
>JAYUSX010000431.1:0-3083 GCA_043755475.1 Actinomycetota bacterium | reverse complement strand
CAACCTGTGGCTCGACACTGCGATCGCCGCGTACCTGATCGATCCGGCCGAGACGCGCTACACCATCGGTGACCTGCTCGAGAAGTACACCGACTACCAGCTCGCCGCGGCGGCCGATCCCTCGAGCAAGGGTCAGCTCGACTTCGGCGGTGGCGACGACGGCCGCGAGCGTGCCGGGTGTGAGGCACTGGCGGTCACCCACCTCGCCGACGCGCTGGAGCGCTCGCTCACCCAACAGGGCATGGTCGAGCTGTATCGCACCATCGAGAACCCACTCGTGCGGGTGTTGGCCAAGATGGAACACGTCGGCATCGCGGTCGACGTGGCAGAGCTGCGGGCCCTCAACGAGCGGCTCACCGCCGACTGCGACCGCCTCACCGCCGAGTTGCATGCGATCGTCGGGCGACCGTTCAACATCAACTCGCCCATCCAGCTCCGCGACATCCTCTACACCGAACGAGGGCTCTCGCCGGGCAAGAAGACCAAGACCGGGTTCAGCACCGATGCCGCAACGCTCGAGAAGCTGCGCGACCAGTGGCCGGAGTTCATCGATCCGTTGCTCACGTACCGCGAGGTCGAAAAGCTCCGTGGCACCTACGGCACCGGACTGCTGCAGGAGGTGGCGCCCGACGGTCGGATCCACGCGACGTTCAATCAGACCGTCGCTCGCACCGGCCGCCTCAGCAGCGATCAGCCCAACCTGCACAACATCCCGGTGCGTAGCGACGAAGGTCGGCTTTTCCGCAAGGCGTTCGTGCCAGCGCCTGGGCATCAACTGCTCGTGGCCGACTACAACCAGATCGAGCTGCGATGCATCGCCCACCTCGCCGGCGACCCAGGTCTGCTCGACGCGTTCCGTAGTGGCACCGACATCCACAACGCCACAGCGGCCCGGGTCTTCGGGGTGTTGCCCGAGAACGTGACGGTCGAGATGCGGTCGAAGGCCAAGATGGTGAGCTACGGGCTCGCCTACGGCATGGAGGCCTACGGACTGGGGCAGCGTCTCGGGATCCCCACCGACGAAGCGTCGGTCATCCTCGACGCGTACTTCGTGGCGTTCCCGAACGTGAAGGCCTACATGGAGGCCACGGTGAACGAAGCGCGTATGCGTGGCTACACCGAGACCCTCTTCGGGCGGCGACGCCCGATCCCGGAGCTGTCGAACTCGAACTTCCGCATCCGTCAGGCCGGTGAGCGCCAGGCGATGAACGCCGGCATCCAGGGTCTGGCGGCCGACATCTTCAAGGTCGCCCTCGTACGCATCGACGCCGCGCTGGAAGACGCACACGTTGCAGCGCGTCTGGTGCTCCAGGTGCACGACGAAGTGATCGTCGAGGTGCCCGAGGCCGAACGCGAACGCGTCGGACCATTGGTGATCGACATCATGCACGGAGCCGCCGAACTCGACGTGCCGCTCGAGGTGAACGTCGCCTGGGGCGCCACCTGGGCTGACGCCAAGGGCTGAGCGTGACCTCGCCTGACGAGCGGTCGGCCCACTGGTTCGAGCCGATCGCCGATCATCTCGGACCGGCCTATCTGCGGTACTCGTTCACCAAGGGGACCCGCCAGGAGGTCGACTTCCTGGTCGAAGCGCTTGAGTTGGCACCCGGCCAGCGGGTGCTCGATGTCGGATGCGGTCCGGGCCGTCACGCCTACGAGATGGCGACGCGCGGGATCGCGGTGCACGGAATCGACATCTCGCAGCGATTCGTCGACCTCGCCGTGGCCGGTGCGCCCGACGGCGCGTCGTTCGAACGGCTCGATGCCCGATCTTTGGCGGTCGACGCACGGCATGCCGGCGCCTTCGACGCGGTCGTGTGCTTGTGCCAAGGCGCGTTCGGGCTGATGACGGCGAACGGCGACGACGAGGTGGTGCTGGCCGGCATGGCGAGGGCGCTGAGACCCGGCGGTCGTTTGGCGTTGTCGGCGTTCAACGCCTACTTCGCGGTGAAGTACTTCGACGAGGCGGTGTTCGACGCCGACACCGGCGTGAACCACGAACGCACCGAGGTGCGCAACGAGCACGGCGACGTTGCCGCAGTCGACCTGTGGACCGGCTGCTACACCCCTCGTGAACTGCGGTTGCTGCTCCGCCAGGCAGGCCTGCGGTGCGACCGCATCTCGAGCGTGGAGCCGGGAGCGTACGGCGAGGCGCCCCCGACGGTGGAGTCGGCCGAATTCCTGGTGCTGGCCACGCGCGCCGCGCCCTGACGCGGACGTCACCGATCACCTCCGCTTCATCCGCTGTTCAGGTGCCGCGGGCATGCAGACCCCGCAGGTGAGCTGGTATCCTCGCCGAGTCCAGATCCGCTGGACACGTCCCGCTCCATCGGACGCTCACGTACACCATCTCGAAAGCACCACATCCCTTGTCCGATACCACCACCACCTCGTCAAGCGCTCCCTCTCCGATGGGTACGTTCGACGACGAGGGCAATTACACCCCCCGCCAGATCATCTCCGACGACCTCGGCATGACCTTCGCCGAAGCCATCGAAGGCACGATGGTCGAGGTCGAAGACGGCCAGCTCGTGAACGGCACGGTGGTGAAGATCGACCGCGACGAGGTGCTCCTCGACATCGGTTACAAGAGCGAAGGCGTCATCCTCGCCCGCGAGCTCAGCATTCGCAACGACGTCAACCCGCACGAGATCGTGTCGCTGGGTGAGCAGATCGAAGCCCTCGTCCTCACCAAGGAGGACAAGGAAGGTCGCCTGCTGCTGTCGAAGAAGCGCGCTCAGTACGAACGTGCGTGGGGCACCATCGAAAAGATCAAGGAAGCAGACGGCATGGTCGAGGGTCCGGTGATCGAGGTCGTCAAGGGCGGCCTCATCGTCGACATCGGTCTGCGCGGCTTCTTGCCTGCCTCGCTCGTCGAGCTGCGCCGGGTGCGCGATCTGGCCCCGTACGTCGGCAAGACGGTGCAGGCCAAGATCATCGAGCTCGACAAGAACCGCAACAACGTGGTGCTCAGCCGCCGGGCCTTCCTCGAAGAGACCCAGAAGGAGAGCCGCGACAGCTTCCTCACCAACCTCAAGCCGGGCGAGATCCGCCAGGGTGTGGTGTCGAGCGTCGTGTCGTTC
>JAYUSX010000430.1:0-3083 GCA_043755475.1 Actinomycetota bacterium | reverse complement strand
GGCACCCATCGAACCGGATCCTGCAGACGGCCCGGACGCCGAACCGTACGGGTTGAACCCTCTCATCGCGTACGTCCTCTGCCATCGTTCTCACGGAGGAGCCAGACGGCGAGGTTGTTGGGGAGGCATGTTCTGGTGAGTTCGCCTCCGAGTTCCTCGGGCCAGTCGTCACCCATGTACGACGACGACTTCACCGCAACGATGGCAGCCTCGTGCTTTCACCTCGCCGACCGCCTCGAAGCCGGCCCTGGCGATGAGCGCTTCACCCGCTGCACCGCCGACGAGGTCAATCTCGCGATCGCTCACAAGCTCGCCACCATCACCCACGAGGAACTTCTGCCGACGACCCCGTCGTCGACTTCCTCTGGAACCCAGCACTCGACGGCATCGAAAACGACACCCTCGACTGCGGCCGGGACCGGTTTCCACATGTGGAGAGGCGGGTGGATCACCGACGTATCTACCCGAGTCGCAGTGGTCGAACACGCTCCATCGCGCCGGTACGCGAGCGGTCGGTTCCTCGAGATGAGGCGGGAAAGTGCGGCGGGTATCTGTACATATCACTTCAGTACGGTGTGTACACTTACGGCATGGACGTCGCAGTCACCGAACTCAGAGCTCACCTCGGCCGGTGGATCGATGCGGCACGCGAAGGCAACGACATCGTGATCACCGATCGCGGAACCCCGGTTGCCCGAATCGTCGCCCTCGACTCGACACCGGCCATCGACCGCCTGACCGCCCAGGGCATCATCAGTCGCCCAACGCACTCGACCCGGCCGGTCGCCGGTGACCGGCAACGCCCCACGCCGAAACGACCGGTTGCAGACATCGTCAGCGAGCAGCGCCGCTGAACGTGGCCTTCGTCTATTTCGATTCGAGCGCGCTCGTCAAACTTGTGCTCGACGAAGTCGGGTCAGACCTCGCTTCGGCCTTGTGGAACGCATGCGATGTAGCGCTGTCAAGTCGACTGGCCTATCCCGAGGTCTGCGCAGCACTTGCAGCCGCCGAGCGCAACCACGACCTCACCGCGTCGCAGTTGTCGGCGGCTGCGTCTGACTGGGAGCTGTTCTGGGCATCGATGCGTCCGGTCGAGTTGTCCGCCGACGTCGAGCGAGCCGCCGGTTTGCTTGCAGCAACTCAGCAGCTCCGCGGCGCTGACGCGGTGCATCTCGCCAGTGCGCTTGCACTCGGTTCGACAGATCTCATAGTCGCGGTATGGGACAAGCGTCTTCACGCCCGCGCCGCTGCGGTCGGCCTCGCTGTCGCTCCAGCCACCCTTGCGTGAAATCCCGATCCGAGCAGGCCACCGGATCGAACGACACACCACCTGCGGCGGGCTCATCAACGAGTACCGCACCGCAGCCTTGACGGTGCACGGCATGCTCGACCCCGCCACGCTCGGACTCGTCGCGACCGACGAGCGCGCCTCGCTCGCGATGTACGTGGTGCGGTCCCCGCGAGGCCGGTTGCGGCCGGTGACGCGATCGCGCCGCCGACTTCACGTCCGGCTCTCAGCACAGCCCAGGGTCGCCGACCGACCCAAATCGGGCTCTCGACGTTCGCCCACGTTCGCCGAAGTTCGAACGCTGGTCAGCCTCACGAACGGCGAACAGTGGCGGACGGGCCCTCGAGTTCGGTCGCAAGCCTCTCGTAGGCGAGTCCTACGAGTTCCGAGATCGTCGGAAACGGCTGCACGACATGTTGAAGCCGGCTCACCGGCCACCCGATCTCGATCGCCAACGTGATCTGGCTGATGATCTCGTCCATCGACGCCCCGATGCCGCTGGCCCCGACCACTGCGCCGGTCGATCGGTCGGCGAACATCGTGAGCTGGCCGGGCGCGAGCCCGTCGGTCGTCGCACGGGCAAGGTCTGCGTAGGACACCCGAACCACCGCGAGTGAGCACTGCTCGGCAGCCTTCGACGACGTCGGGCCAACGGCGGCGACCGGCGGATGCGTATACACGCAGCGCGGCATCACGGCGCCCCTGATCGATCGGGTCCCACCGCCGATGTTCTCGGCCACCACCCTCGCCTGGGCGTTCGCGCCATGGGTGTAGGGCGCGAGCGCAGTCACATCGCCGACGGCCCAAACCCTGTCGAGCCCGCACAGCCGCCCAACGTCGTCGACTGCTATCTCGCTCGGATCGAGACCTAGCGACTCCAGCCCGATCCCATCGAGACGCTGCACCTTGCCGATCGCCTGGAGGACCCGCGCGCACTCGATCGGTTCCCGGCCCTCGACCTCGACGGTGTACCCGCCGTCATTCTCAACGATTCCACTCAGGTTGGCTGACAGCACCACAGAGACGCCGACGCTCTCCAAGTGGGCCTGCACCGCTGCGCTGATCTCGGGTTCGACATCCTTGAGCAAGACACCGGCCGACTCGATCACGGTGACCGTTGACCCGAACCGGGCGAACATCTCTGACAGCTCGCACCCGATCGGGCCGCCGCCGACGATCACCAGCGACGGCGGAAGCTCAGTGGCGGACAAGGCATCGGCTGAGGTCCACAGGCCCAACGGAACGTCGAGGGACTCGAGGTGCTTGGCCGCGGCGCCGGTGGCCACGACGATGTGGTCGACCTCGTAGTCGATGCCGTCGGCCGACACTCTGCCGCGCCCGGTGATCATTGCTCGTGAACGCACGAGTGTCGCTCCAGATTCGCGTAGTGCGACGGCATGGTCGGCGTCGTTGCGTTCATGGGTGATCTCGTCGCGACGGGCAACTGCGTCGGCCCACGTGGCCTGTGGATCCTGGGCTTGAGCGAGCAGCACCTTCGACGGAATACACGCAAGAAATGGGCACTCCCCTCCGACCAGGTTCGGCTCGAACACGACAACCTTCATCGGTGGTCTCGACATCGATCCCTTGGCGAGGAGTGCTGCCACCAGCTCACCCCCCGACCCAGCACCGAATATCGCCACATCAGCCCTCATCGGATCAGCCATCAGAATGATTCCGTTGCCACCGCGTCGTGGTACCCGGATCGCTGGCCGGCTAAACGACTCGTTCAGGGCGCGCACATCGAACCCTCGACCACCCGCGAAACGCCACCACTGCACAGAGCGTTCTCGCA
>JAYUSX010000429.1:0-7705 GCA_043755475.1 Actinomycetota bacterium | reverse complement strand
AAGCGATCGTCAGGAGCATCATCGACCTCGCGCACAACCTTGGCCTCGTCACTGTTGCCGAGGGTGTCGACAGCGCTGCGGCGTCTCAGCGATTGATGGATCTCGGCTGCGACATGATCCAGGGCTACCTCATCGCGCGACCAATGCCGCTGGCCGACGCGATCGCTTGGCTCGATCGCTGGCCGCAGCCCGACGATCCCACGAACGAACTCGCCGGTTCCGACTGGCCGACGTCGTCGGACTCCGAGGTGGACCCGCCATCTCCTGCCCTCCTGCCCTCGGCAGCGTCACCACAGTTCACGGGGTTCGCTGGTCTGCCCGAAAGCATGCGACTTGAGGAACGGACGGTCTCGTGATCGTCCTGGTCCTGACGGTCGCGATCGTGATCAGCGTGCCGCTGCTCGGCGGGAAGTTCTCGCGGCTCGTTCAGGTCGAGTTCGAGGAAACATGGCTGGTCATCTTCGGATTCATGATCCAGATGGCGGTGGTCAGCGTCGCTCCTCGGGAGCTCGAGACCATCGCGGAAGCTGTGCATCTGGCGTCGTATCTCCTCGCAGGTGGTTTCCTGGTGGTCAACCTGCACATCCCCGGTCTGTGGATCCTGGGGCTCGGCGGTGGCATGAACTTCGCGGCAATCGTTGCCAACGGTGGCACGATGCCGGCCGGACGCTGGGCGACGCAGATCTCAGGTCTGGTGCAGGCAGAGGGCGAGTTCGCGAACTCCGGAATGGTGGAGCATCCGAAACTGCTCTTCCTCGGCGACATCTTCCCCATCCCGGCCGGGTGGCCGCTGTCGAACGTCTTCAGCATCGGCGACGTGCTCCTCGTGATCGGCGCCGGCGTGGTGCTCCACAGCCTCAGCGGTTCTCGCCTCTCACGTGCGTACACGTCGGTGGCAGCGGGCGGCGGCAACACCGTTCCGAAGCCGCGCGCTCACGTCTCGGCGTCGTAGCTCAGAGGACCCGCCGCTCCGGCACGGCAGTCGAGCGGCCCGTCACGTCGGGCGTGAGCTCAGCCCAGGACGGCACGCAGAGCGTCGAGCCGGGCCGGTGCAGCTCGGTACCAGACCCACAACCCGCGCTTGTCGCGGGTGACCAGGCCGCCGTCGACGAGAATCTTCATGTGGTGGCTCACGGTCGGCTGGGACCGGCCGGAGGGTTCGACCAGGTCGCACGCGCACACCTCGCCGTCGGCGGACGTGATGAACGACAGCAGCCGCAGCCTGATCGGGTCGGACAGCGCAGCGAAGGAGTTGGCGAGCAACTGGGCCTGGGCCTCGTCGAGCGAGTCGAGGCGAACAGGAGTGCAGCAGGCGATCGGATCGATCGGCGTCTTCGTTCGTGTAGCCATGCCGTTACTGTATCGATGATCGTCAAAGAATTTGTATCGATGGTTGTCGAAGTAGATGTCACCGCAATACATTGACGAATGTCGATACATGCGCGTGACCGTCACCGCAGACGAACGAAGGAGACACCGACATGTCACGAGTCCAACTGGCACTCAACGTGGGCGACCTCGACGCCTCGATCGAGTTCTACACCAAGCTCTTCAACACCCCTCCGGCGAAGGTCCGCGAGAACTACGCCAACTTCGCCATCGCCGAACCACCGTTGAAGCTGGTGCTGATCGCCGGTGCTGGTGAGCCCGGAACGCTCAACCACGTCGGCGTCGAAGTGGCGACCACCGACGAGGTGGCAGCAGCCGCCGCCCGGATGCAGGCCGAAGGGGCGAGTTGCGACGTGCAGGAATCGACCACGTGCTGTTTCGCCGTGCTCGACAAGGTGTGGGTGTCGGGTCCGGAGATCCCGTGGGAGATCTACACGGTGCTCGCCGACGCCGAGGTCATGCTGCCGCCCGAGTCGTCGTGCTGCGGGTAGTAGCGGCGTTTCGCACGCAGCGCCACGTAGACGAGGCCGACCAAGACCGGCACTTCGATCAGAGGTCCCACCACACCTGCCAACGCCTGGCCGGATGACACCCCGAACACGCCGATGGCGACGGCGATAGCGAGTTCGAAGTTGTTGCCCGCCGCCGTGAACGCGATCGATGCGTTGCGGTCGTAGGGCAGGCCCATGCGGAGGCCGATCCAGAACGAGCCGAACCACATCACGCCGAAGTACGCCAGCAGCGGCAAGGCGATCCGGGCCACATCCCATGGCTGGTTGGTGATCCGATCGCCCTGCAGGGCGAAGAGGATCACGATCGTGAAGAGCAGCCCGTACAGCGCAATCGGTCCGATCGCCGGCAGGAATCGCCCCTCGTACCACTCGGTGCCCTTGGCCCGTTCGCCGAACACCCGGGTGAGGAACCCCGCCAGCAGCGGGACGCCCAGGAAGATCAGCACCGACTTGGCGATCTGCCAGACCGTGACGTCGATGCCGTCGCTGTCGAGGCCCAACCACCGGGGCAACACGTCGAGGTAGAACCAGCCGAGCACCGAGTACGCCGCGATCTGGAACAGCGAGTTGATCGCCACCAGCACCGCAGCCAGCTCGCGGTTGCCGCACGCGAGGTCGTTCCAGATCAGCACCATCGCGATGCACCGCGCCAGGCCGACGACGATCAAACCCGTGCGGTACTCGGGCAGGTCGGGCAACATCAACCACGCCAGTGCGAACATCAGCGCCGGCCCGATCAACCAGTTGAGCACCAGGGACAACGCAAGTGACCGGCGATCGCCGACGACCGCGCCGATCGACCGGTACTTCACCTTGGCGAGCACCGGATACATCATCGCGAACAGACCGATCGCGATCGGCAACGACACCGAGTCGAGCTCGACGCGCTCGAGTTGGGTGTCGAGGTCGTCGAACACGCGGCCAAGCGCGAGGCCGAGCAGCATCGCGACCCCGATCCACAGCGGAAGCAACCGGTCGAGGGTCGACAGCTTGCCGACCGACACCGGTGCAAGATCTGTATCGACGTTCATCGATTCAGGCTACGGCGCAGAGGTGCCGCTTCGATCGGTCGCGGCACGGCCGGCAATCGCAGCGTCAACAGCCAGGTGATCGCGACGAATGCCGCCGATCCCCACAGCGCACCTGCCAGTCCGCCCCAGAGGTACAGCACCCCCGACAGCAGCGTGCCGACCAGGCGGCCGGCTGCGTTGGCCGAGTAGTAGAAGCCCACGTCCAGCGCCACCTCGTCGTCGTCGCTGTAGGCGAGGATCAAGTAGGAGTGCAGCGAGGAGTTGAGAGCGAACACTGCGCCGAACACGATCAGGCCGCCGACGACCGCGACGGTGACGGCCACCTCGAAGGTCACGGCGAGCGCCAGCACCGCCGACACACCGGCGAGGGCCAACGCCCACGATCGAGCGGCCGCGACCTCGTCGACGGTGCGCCCGCGTCGCCGCAGCATTCGGGGCGCGATCGACTGCACCATGCCGTACCCGATCACCCACAGCGCCAGGAAAGCACCGATGCCCTGCGAGGCCCATCCGAGCTGTTCGGCGAGATACACCGGAAGGGCGACCACGAACCAGATGTCGCGCGATCCGAACAGGAACAGACGTGCCGCCGACAGGCGGTTCACCGCAACCGACTTCGAGAGGATCGATCGGAGCGGAGCCTTCTTCTTCGACCGTCCGATGTCTTCATCGAGCAGCGCGATGACCGCGATCGCCACGAGGGTCAGTGCCCCGGCCATCGACCACAACGCGGCGGCGTAGCCGATCCAGGCCAGGAGCGCGCCCCCGAGAAAGAAGCCGACGCCCTTGAGCGCGTTCTTGGAACCGGTGAGCACGGCCACGAGCTTGAACAGCGCACCATCACCCGAGCCGGCGACCGCCTTCACCGCGCTCTTCGAGCTCATCTTGGTGAGGTCCTTGGCGACGCCCGAGAGGGCTTGGACGGACATCACGAACGTGACCGACACCCACTCGCGCCAGCTGGCGTCGTGCACGGTGAGCGCCGCCAGCGCGGCGGTCTGCAGCCCCAGCCCTGCCACCAGGGTGCGGTTCAACCCCGTGCGGGATCCAACCCAACCGCCCAGCAGGTTGGTGACGATGCCCATGAACTCGTAGGCGAGGAACAAGAACGCGATCGAGACCGGCGAGTAGCCGAGGTCGTTGAAGTGGAGCAGCACCAGCATGCGCAGTGCACCATCGGTGAGGGTGAACGCCCAGTAGCCGGCGGTCACCACGGCGTAGTTGCGCGTCTTCATGATCCGTTCGCGGATGCGGCCGCGACCTTTGCGGCCAGTTCGGCCCAACGGAAGACGTATCCGTACTCGTTGTCGTACCAGATGAGCACCTTCACCATCCGGCCGTCGACCACCATCGTCGACGGCCCGTCGACGATGCCGGAGCGGGTGTCGTTGGTGTAGTCGGCCGACACGAGCGGGCGGTCCTCGAAGCCGAGGATGCCGGCGAGTGTGCCGCCGGCCGCTTCCCGCAGCAGACCGTTCACCTCGTCGATGGTGACGTCGCGACGCATCTCGAACACAGCGTCCGTCAGTGAGGCATTCAGCAGTGGCACGCGAACAGCGAGGCCGTTCAGCTTGCCGTGCAGTTCCGGGTAGATCATCGTGATCGCCGTCGCCGAGCCGGTCGATGTGGGGATCAACGAGTTCAATGCCGAACGGGCGCGGCGCAGATCTGTGTGCGGTGCGTCGACCACGACTTGGGTGTTGGTCACGTCGTGCATCGTCGTGATCGCGCCCCGCTCGATGCCGACCTGTCCGTGCAGCACCTTCACCACCGGAGCGAGGCAGTTGGTGGTGCACGACGCGGCCGTGACGATCCGGTGCACGCCGGGGTCGTACAGATGGTCGTTGCACCCCATCACCACGTTCAGCGCCTCGTCGGCCTTCACGGGCGCTGCGACCACCACGGTGTTCACACCTGCGGCGAAGTACGGCTCGAGGGTGGCGACGGTGCGGAACTTCCCGGTGCTCTCGAGCACGATGTCGACGCCGAGGTCGGCCCACGGCACGTCGCCCGGTCGGGCATGCTCGGAGAACCCGATCGCATGGCCGTCGACGCTCAGCGACGCGCCGGTGGTGCCGACGGAGCCCGGGAACCGACCGTGCACCGAGTCGAACTCCAAAAGATGAGCGGCGGCGGCGAGGCCGCCTTTCACCTCGTTCACGTGCACGAGCTCGAGACCCGGATGACGGGGCAGTGCACGCATCACGAGACGGCCCATGCGGCCGAATCCGTTGATGCCGATGCGGACGGGGGTGGTGCTCACGGTGAGGGGTCTCCAGGTCGAGGCTGTCCGGGCTGGGTTCAGCCAGGTGAGTTGATGCCGATGGCGAACGCTCTGATCCGGATGTCGAGGTCGGCGACCACGGCATCGAACGCTTCAGGCGTGCTCTCTTCCACCGGATCGGGGATCGACCAGTGCCACCACGATGCCTCGGGGTCGAGTTCTTCGTGGGCCTTGTCGCACACGGTGACCACCTGGCCGTCGGGGTCGATCACGTCGATCGCCTCGATCGCCTTCGGCACCGCCCCGCGTAGGTCGAGCCCGGCTCGCCGGCCCGCAGCGACGGCTTCTCGGTGCACACGCTCGGCAGGATGGGTTCCGGCCGATTCAGCGGGTGTGCCGGTGCGAGCCGCCCACATGGCGGCCGCCAACTGCGACCGGGCCGAGTTGTGGGTGCACAGGAACAGCGTTCTTGCAGGACGGTGTGGGGACGCGAGGTCGAGGGCGAAGAGCGGACCATGATTCAAGCGCACGTACTTGCGTCGCCGATCGCCCGACGAGGCGGTGCGCTCGATCAGCCCCAACGAGTCGAGCACGTCGAGGTGGTGCGTGATCAGATTGGTCGACAGGTGCAGGCGTTCGCCGAGCTCGCCGGGGGAGCGATCGGTGACGCGGAGTTCGTCGACGATCGCGAGTCGAATCGGTTCCCCGAGCGCGGCGTGGATTGCGGCGCGCCGTTCGAGTCGTTCGTCAGAGGGCACACCGGCACATTATTGATTCAGCCGCTGTTGAGTCAATATCGATTGAGCTAAATCACCGACTGTTCAGCTGTCGTTCGTCAGCGCTTGGCCGACGTCGGATCCGAACGTGCGGCTCAGCCTGCGGTGGCGATCATCTCGAGCTTCGTGAGCGACTGCTCGAGCATTTCCACCGGCACGATCGGCCACGTACGGCCTGCATCGCGCAGCGATTGCACGATGTTCGTCCAGTCGCAGTAGTTGGTCACGTCGGTCTCCGTGTCGCTGACCGGCTCCAGCAACCAGCCGTACACGTGGCCGAGGGGCGGCTCGTCGATCCCACCGATGGTCCACTCGATCAGGCGGCCGGGCTCGATCTGCGTGACCGTGTTGCGCACGCTGTACTTCACCAACCCGGGGATGTCGTTGAGGGGTGTGCGGTCCATGTGGATGTCGAAGGTGTCGCCGACAGCGGTCAACGACGGCGCATCTGCGGCCGCGTCGAGCATGCCCGATCCGTCGATCTTCACATGCCCGGCCGGATCGGACACGATGGCGTAGATCGCTGCCGCAGGTGCAGCGATTCGACGGGTGACGGAGACTCGTTCAGCAGACATGGCCCGACCGTACCCGTTGGCGCTGCGGCCCCAGCCAGCCGACGGGTCGGTGCGTTGCGTCGATCGGCGCTGAGCGTCGGGCAGGCTGTCTGCTCGTGAAGCTGGTGTTGCTGCATCCACTGCCGTTGGACGGATCGGTGTTCGGCGACTCCGTTCGTCGGTTGGGCGACGAGTGCTTCACGCCCACGCTGTACGACCTGGGCGACGACATCGAGTCGTGGGCCCGAGCGGTGCTCGACACGGTGGGTGGGGGACCGTTGGTGGTCGTCGGCAACTCGATCGGGGGTTCGTGCGCGATCGAACTCGCCCGGCTGGTACCCACCCGTGTGCGTGCGCTGGTGCTCAGCGGTGCCAAGCCAGACCATCGGCCCGAGCCCGACCTACGCGATCTGGCCCTGCGTACCCTCGAGGTCGATGGTCTTCGCTCGGCGTGGGATCGCTACTGGCTGCCCCTGTTCGGGCCCCGGACCGCGCCGGAGGTGATCGAGCGCGCCTGGCGCGTGGCAAACGAGCGAGGGGTGGCGTCGATCGCCAACGGAGTGCGGGTGTTCCACAGTCGTCCGGATCGAGCAGCGTTTCTCGCCTCGTGGCCCGGTCGGGTGTTCGTGGTGAGCGGGCAACACGACCTGTATCCCGATCGTTCACGCGCCCTGGCGGCGGCGCTGCCGTCGGCGTCGTTCCACCTCATCGACCACGCCGGCCACTACGTGCCGATCGAACGTCCAGATGATTTCACCTCCGTGGTCGCGACCGCGCTTGCGGAGGCGGTGGCGGGCTGTTGACCGCGTGCGAGCGAGCCCTGGCCGGTCAGATCGGATTCGTCCCTGAACGAGCTGCCGGTCAGGCGGATGCGTGACCTGACCGAGATCCCGAGGTCGTCGTTCTACGCCTGGCTGACCCGCACCCCGTCGGCACGCGACATCGCCGACGCACGCTGCTCGAGGTGATCCGCGACATCTCCGCCCGGTCGCCGAACACCCATGGGTGGTGCGGGGCTGTGCACCGCCCGTTGGAACGGGCCGTGGCGTCGCTGCTGTTCGGGTTGGTGTGACACCCCTGGCGTAAGGTCAGCAGTAGTTGTTCCGTGTTCCCCCGGGACGAACCATCGGACTCTTTGCGGGTTCCTCACGTTGGGTTTGTTTCCCCGTTTGGGGGGAAGGGGTTGAACCATGAACACAGACACGTCTCCGCCGATGTC
>JAYUSX010000428.1:0-3089 GCA_043755475.1 Actinomycetota bacterium | reverse complement strand
GCACGCCGCTCAATGCGATCATCGGCTACGCCGAACTGCTCGCCGAGGAGTGCGAGGACGTTGGGACGACCGAGTTCCTGCCCGACCTCGGCAAGATCCGGTCGGCCGGCAAGCATCTGCTCACCCTCATCAGCGGCATCCTCGATCTCGCCAAGGTCGAGGCGGGTCGCATGGACCTGTTCGTCGAGCGCATCGACATCGCGGCGATGGTCACCGAGGTCGATCAGATCGTGCGTCCGCTGGTGGAGAAGAACCGCAACACGTTCGTCCTCGACTGCCCCGCCGACGTCGGTGCGTTCGACGCCGACCTGGTGAAGGTGAAGCAGGTGCTGTTCAACCTGCTGTCGAACTCGGCCAAGTTCACCGACGGCGGCACGATCACACTGGCGATCACCCGACATGCGGACACGGTCGACTTCGCGATCACCGACACCGGCATCGGCATGACCGACGAGCAGATGGGCCGGTTGTTCGAGGCGTTCTCGCAGGCCGACGTGTCGACCACGCGCAAGTACGGCGGTACCGGCCTCGGCCTCGCGCTCAGCCGCAGCTTCTGCCAGATGATGGGCGGCGACATCACCGTCACGAGCGAGCTCGGCGTGGGCTCTACCTTCACCGTCACCCTGCCCGTCGCGACCCCGATCGAAGCGGTCGGAACGTGAGTCGCCGGACGTGTTGTGCGCTACGGAGCGCTGGGTGCTCCACAGCGCACAGGACGTGTCGGGAGCGCGGGCGTCACACCGACCCGTCACCCTGTGATCCCATGCGGGACACACTCACCCCCTTCCAGATCGACGCCGTCCTCCGGCGTCTCGCTCGGCCCCAGCTCGGGCTCGTCACGGTCACGCAAGCAGCGAAGGAAGGCATCGATCGCTGGGCACTCGAGCGGCGACGCGAGGTCGGGTCGCTCGAGGCCGTGTTCGCCGATGTCATGCGCCTCACCTCCGCGCCGGTGTCTCCTGAGCAGCGTGTCCTCGCCTCGGCGCTGGCGGTGCCCGGCTCGACCGTCGCTGCCACATCAGCCGGCATCGCACACGGGCTGCCGGTCGGCTCGATGGCGAGTGAGCCGATCGTCGCCCTCGGTCCATCCAGGTCGGCACGAACCACCGGCGTCACCACGATCCGCCAGCAGGTCGCGCTTCCGAGCCGACCGTGGGACACCGTCCGGGTCACGACTCCCGCCGCCACGCTCCTGCTCCTGCCACGGTTCGTCGACGACGGCACCGTCGAGCGCTGCCTCGACCACTGCCTGGTGCATCGCCTCACCACGGTCGAGAGAGTCCGTTCCCTGCTCGAGGAGCTCCCGCCCCGCGCCGTCGTCGGTCGTCGGTTGCTGATCGAGCAGCGGGTGGCCCGCAGGCTCACCGAGGCCGGGCTCGGTGAATGGCGTTGTGCGCTCCGGAGCGCCCAGCGCTCCACAGCGCACAACACGTCGTCACCTTTACCCGAACACGAGACCCGGAAGGCCTCCTGACATGCCGAAGATCCTGATCGTCGAGGACAACGAGATGAACCGCGACATGTTGTCGCGACGACTCGAGCGTCGCGGGTTCGAGGTGGTGATGGCCGTCGACGGCGGCGAGGGCGTGGCGATGGCCCGCAGCGAGCAGCCCGATCTGGTGCTGATGGACATGAGCCTGCCGGTGATGAACGGCTGGGAGGCCACGCAGGCCATCCGCGCCGACGCGACGACGGCACACCTGCCGGTCATCGCGCTCACCGCGCATTCGATGCCGGGTGATCGCGAGAAGGCGATGGAGGCCGGCTGCAACGATTACGACACCAAGCCGGTCGACCTGCCTCGGTTGCTGGGCAAGATGGCCGCCTTCGGCGTGGAGCCGTCGGCGTGACCCCCGAGGAAGCACGTGAGCTCCGCCACGAGCTGCGCACGCCGGTCAACCACCTCATCGGATACGCCGAACTGCTGCTGGAGGAAGACGACGCCAGCGAGGCCGATGTGCAGGCGCTCGGAGCGGTGCGCGCCCGCGCCCGAGAGGTGCTCGAACTGGTGCCCGGACTCCTGGATGATGGCGGTGCGGGTGGTGACGATTCCGCTGGGTCCGCGTCGGTGACCTCGCTCACCGAGCGCGTGGAACAACTCGAATCGCTGACGGCCGGTCTGGCGTCGACGTCCAGCCTGCCGGCCGCCGACATCGAACGCCTGTCGGTGGCAGCCGCCCGTCTCGGCTCGCTTGCGGGGCGGCTCACAGCCGGCCCGCTCCTGGTGCAACGCGACGTCGGCGATGCAGCAGCACCGATGGAGGGACGGCTCGAGACCGTACTCGTCGTCGACGACGACGAAGCCAACCGCAACGTGCTGGGCCGCCGCCTGGCCAAGCTCGGCTACGGCGTGGTCGAAGCCCGCGACGGCGTGGAGGCCTTGGAGCGATTGGCCCAACCCGGTGCGGGTATCGACCTCGTGCTGCTCGACGTGATGATGCCTCGGCTCGATGGCTTCGCGGTGCTCGAACGGCACCGCGCCGACCCGGCCATCCGCCACATTCCGGTGATCATGATCTCGGCCCTCGACGACCTCGCCAGCATCGTGCGCTGCATCGAGGCCGGCGCCGAGGACTACCTGCCCAAGCCGTTCGATCCCGTGCTGTTGAAGGCTCGCGTCGCCGCCTGCATCGAGAAGAAGCGTCTGCGCGACGCCGAGCGAGACCTGCTCGCGCAGGTGGCTGCATGGAACACCGAGCTCGAGTGCCGCGTGGCCGAGCAGGTGCAAGAGGTCGAACGATTCAGCCTGATGCGCAGGTTCGTGCCGCCCCAGCTGGTGGAGGTGATGGCCGCCGGCGGCGCTGCCATGCTGCAGAGCCACCGCGCCGAGATCACGGTGCTGTTCTGCGACCTGCGCGGGTTCACCTCGTTTGCCGAGCGATCCGAACCCGAAGACGTGATGTCGGTGCTGCAGGAGATGCACGATGCCGTCGGCCCGGTCATCTTCGAACAGGGAGGCACGCTGTCGCAGTTCACCGGCGACGGGATGATGGTGTTCTTCAACGACCCGATCCCGTGCGAGGGGCCCGAGCGTCGTGCGGTCGTCCTCGGCCTGGCGATGCGTGACCGTACCGAGCGATTGGCCGACG
>JAYUSX010000427.1:0-3090 GCA_043755475.1 Actinomycetota bacterium | reverse complement strand
ACCCGTTGGGACGACGTTCAGATGGTGCACGATCGACCCGACCGGTTCAGGTCGGCCACCGAGCCCAGTTGGCTCAACACGGTGCTCGGCACCAACATGCTGGGAAGCGACGGCGACGATCACCGTCGGGTGAAGGACGCGCTGCAGCCCAGCTTCACCCCGACCGCGACCGGCCAGTGGGTGACCGAACGGCTCCCGCAGATCTGCGACGAGCTGATCGATGCCTTCGACTCAGAGGGCGTCGACCTGATGACCGCCTACGCCGAGCCGATCGCGGTGCGCGCTCTGCAGGACTCACTGCGATGGGACAATGCGAGCTGGCAGCAGATCGGTGAGTGGACTCGAGGTGTGTGCACCGGCCTCGCCAACTTCGCCAACGACCCCGCGCTGTCGGCCGTCGCCAGACGAGCCAACGTCGAGTCGGGCGAGTCGATCAGGGAGCGCGTCGTTCCCAACCTCGCCCACACCGGACTCACCGACGACGAGATCGTCAACAACGTCAGGCTGTGCATGTCGGGCGGCATCAACGAGCCCCGCGACGGCATCGCACTCGCAGTGTGGGCGCTGCTCACCCATCCCGCATCGCTGGCCGAGTGCCGCGCCGACGACGGCCTGTGGCGTCCGGCGTGCGAGGAGCTCTTCCGCTGGATCTCGCCGGTGGCCACGTCGACCAGGCAGACCACGGGCGACACCGAGGTCGCCGGAGCGACCATCCCGGGTGGTGCGCTCGTCGCCGCGGTCATCAGCAGCGCAAATCGCGACGAGCGCCGATGGTCCGACCCCGATCGCTACGACCCGCATCGCAAGGAAGGACCGCACCTCGCGTTCTCCACCGGCGCTCACGTGTGCCTCGGCGCCTGGCTCGGCAGGAGCACGGTGCGGGTCGCGGTCCAGCACCTGTTCCGCCGATTGCCCCGGCTCGCGCTGACATCGGCCGACCAGGTGGCCATCAGAGGATTCGAGTTCCGTGGTCCGCTCGCGATGGACGTGTCCTGGTGAACCGGCCCGATTGAGCCTGGCCGATCTCGCCCCGGCCGGGTGAACCAGCGTCGGTCGAACGCTCGCATCCGACACGCCGAAATGGGGCAGGCGCGGTCGTTCGGACCCAAACGACCTGACGGCTGATTCTGCTACGTTGCGCACCTATGGCGAATCGACGCATCCGGGTCATGTGGAGTGATCTCAACGGTCTGTCACACGGTCGATATGTGCCGGAGCGGCGCATTCACGAGCACGGTCACCACGCGGTCACCACCCTCACGATGTGCACGAACGGTGACATCCTCCCGGTCGACGGCTACGCCGCCGATGTCGGGTTTCCCGATCTGTCGACCGTCCCGCTGCCCGAGACCCGCCGCCCGGGTTGGGAGACCGACACCGATGTCATGATCGCCGATCTCGAGTTCGAGGGCGCTCCGCTGGCGCTCTCCCCCCGCAGCGCGCTCCGGCGGGCCGTCGACGCATGGCGCTCGCTCGGGTACGAACCGATGCTCGGCTACGAGCTCGAGTTCTACCTGATGCGTCCCGACGCCGCGACCGCCAGCGGCTACGGGCCGCTGCGCAATCCGTCTCACCGCGTGTACGGCGTCGGCCTCGGCGGCATCGATCCCGACCTCACGTTCGCGCTCTTCGATGCAGCCGAGGCGAGCGAGCTCGATGTCGAGGGCGTGATGGCCGAGTTCTCGCCGGGGCAGATGGAGATGAACCTGAGGTACGGTCCTGCGCTCGACGCTGCGGATCGCGCGTTCATGGCCAAGGACATGATCCGAGAAGTGGCGCATCGCCACGGCGCGTGGGCAACGTTCATGGGTCGCCCGATGGCAGAGACCGTCGGCAGCGGGCTGCACGTCAACTTCTCCCTCATCCCCACCGGCGGCGGGCGCAACGTGTTCGACGACCCCTCCGACGAGAACGGCATGTCGTCGCTGATGCGGCAGTGCATCGGCGGCCTGCTCGCCCACTACGAGGGCCTCGCGGCGCTGTCGGCCCCCACGATCAACAGCTACAAGCGGCTCATGCCGGGCATCATCGCCGGCTACTGGGCCAACTGGGGGCTCGACAACCGCATGAGCACGATGCGCGTGCCGGGCGAGCGAGGCGAGGCAACCCGCATCGAGAACCGCATGCCCTGTGGCTCGGCCAATGTGTACCTGGCCGCTGCGGCCATGCTGAACGCGGCGTTGCTCGGGGTGGTCGATGGCCTCGACTGCGGCGAACCTCAGCGCGGCGACGGCGACGCCGCACCGAACACCGAGCGCCACACCCCGCACACCCTCGCCGAAGCTGTGGCTGCGTTCGAGAACGACAGCGTGCTGTGCGAAGCGATGGGTGCCGACCTCGTGCGGGCCTACCTCGCGATCCGCCGCGACGACGTGCGCCGCTGGGACGAGACCGGGCACGAGTGGTCGGTCGAGGCGATCACCGATTGGGAGCTGCAGGAGTACCTCCCCTTCTACTGACCGGTGCCGTGGTCGGCCGTGGTCGGCCGTGGTCGGCCCTGGACGGCCTCGCAGGTGACGAATGCCGTCGCGGCCGCGACGGTGACTGCGGATCAGTCCGGCGGTGTTCGGACGATCACCGGCTTCGACACGTCTGCGCGGCAGACTGCTCGCGTGGGAGGGGGGAGTGCGGGCGTCGGCCGCAACAGCGCGACCGGCGCGGCCTGGGCGGTCGCCGCCGCGTGTGCATTCTCGTCGTCATCGGTCGTCGGCAAGGACCTGCTCGGCGCGCTCGGCATCGCGTCGTTGCTGTTCTGGCGCTTCGCACTCGCCGCGGTGGTGCTGTCGTGCGTGCTCATGATCTGGCGTCGCCGCGGCGGACCCGACCCGTTCGATGTGCCGGTACCCCGGCTGTTCGGATTGGGCGTGCTGATGGGCCTGGTCGTGATCGTCGGCTTCTTCGCACTCGACCGACTCGATGCCTCGGTGTACATCGTGCTCGTGTACCTGTACCCGGCGTTCGTCGTGCTCGGATCAGCGGCCATGGGGCGGACACTCGACATGGTCACGGTGATCGCCCTCGTCATCATCACCGGTGGTGTGGTGCTCACGGTGCCCGAGCTGTTCACCGGTGTCGAGTCCCTCAGCGTGT
>JAYUSX010000426.1:0-7719 GCA_043755475.1 Actinomycetota bacterium | reverse complement strand
CGAACCGATTCGGTGCCGAACGAGGCCCGCAGATCCGACCGGGTGGCCACCGCACCCAGAACCGCAGCACCGTGGTCGTCGCCGACACCGACGAGGATCTCCACCAGATTGCGGATCGCCGTCACTGCATGGACGAAGTTCCCGTGTCGCAGGTAGTCGCGGAGGCAGGTCGACGCTGCGACGAGCGACCCAGCCGCGTCACCGACCCTCGCGAGATCCGCGGCGAGCGCTATCTGCGACACCGATCGCACGAGCGGGTTCCCCGCCAGCGTGGACAGCTGGATCGCCTCTCTGAACGCGGTGGCCGCACCCGGGTCGCCGAGCGCACCGAGCACCTCGCCGCGGGTGTACCAGATCCACGCCCGATCGGACGGCGCTGCCGAGTGCATCCCTTCCCGGTCGAGGCGATCGAGTGCCGCGACAGGATCACCGCCGAAGACCTCCGCGAGCGAAGCGTTCACGACCGAGAGGGAAACGAAGTGTGGGTCCGCGAGCGTGCTGCCCAATTCGTACAGCTCGGCGGTCAGTCGCGAGCAGTCCTGCAGACGACCGTCGTACAGCGCCACATCCGAGAGCACCTCCATGGCAGCCGCTCGCGAAGGCGCATCTGACGCAGCGCTCAGCACGCTGCTCCCCACCTCCCAGGCCCGTTGGAGTTCGCCTCGGTTCGCTGCCAACGCGGCGACCGCGAGTTTCGCTCCCGCGAGCTCGGATGCTCGCTCCGGGTATCGATCGAGCAACGCCTGGCTCCACGTGGCCGGCTCGGTCCAGAACGTCCAGTAGGCGGCGAGGTGCAGCGATCCACTGATCTGCGACGCGATCAACGGGTCGTGCTCGCTCGCCCATCGGTGCGCCACACGAGTCTCGGGCACGATGCCCTCGAGCCGTCGGCGCGCCTCGACCTCGTCGGCTCCGCGAATCCCCCGGTCGATGTCCGCCAGCACTGATGCAACGAACTGCGCATGACGGCGACGCGCTCCCTGCTCCATCTCCGGCCCGTCATCGTGCAGCCACGTGGTGGCGACCGCCTTGACGGTGTCGAGCAGTCGATAGCGAGCGACGACGCCACTGAGGTCTGCGGTCAACAACGATCGCTCTGCGAGCGCCGAGAGCGCCGCATGACAGGTGGACGGCTCAGCGACGACCTGCAGGGCGTCGGCCGCCGTGAACGAGGCCGCGAACACCGAGCACTCGGTGAACACGCGCCGTTGGCTCGGATCGAGCAGCTGTGCCGACCACTCGACCAACGATCCCAACGTGCGGTGGCGGTGGGTCGGCGTGCGGTGTGACACGTGGAGGAGCCGGCCATCCTCCCGAATGGCCGCATCGAGTTCCTCGAACGTCATCGACCCGAGGCGAGCGGCGGCCATCTCGATCGTCAGTGGCAGTCGGTCGAGATGATCGACCAGCTCGTGCACCGTCGACTCGTCGATCGGGCCGACATGCCACTCGCTCCGAGCCGCGGTCGCGCGCTCGATGAACAAGTCGACGGCTCCCTGAGGACGCAACGGACCGACGTTCTGGATGTCTTCGGCGCCGAGACCGAGCCGCACTCGACTCGTCGCCAACACATCGACTCGGCCGTCGACAGATCTCAGGAGTCGGCCGACGACGACGGCAACCTCGTCGACGACGTGCTCGCAGTTGTCGAGGACGAGCAGGGCCTCGCGACGTGCGATGGCTCGTGATGCTTCGTCAGGTCTCGACGGATCGAGCACCGTGTCGAGTGTCAGTGCGATTGCAGGAAGCACCCCGGACGCGTCCATCAAGGGTGCCAACTCGACGACGTGAACGCCATCGGGGTACGAGGAAGCGAGCGCTTCCGCGGCGGCGAGGGCGAGGGTCGACTTCCCCACGCCCCCGGGCCCCACCAGCGTCACCACACGAGCGCGGCCAAGACGCAGGACGACTTCGTCGAGTTCCTTCGCCCGGCCGATCAGACCACCGCTCGGCATCGCCGCCTCGTGGAGCGGAGCGACGAAGCGATACCCACGGCCGTGCACGTTCTGGATGACGCTCTGGCGCCGACCGTCATCGCCCACGGCACGCCGAACCTCCTTCACCCGGGTGGTGATGGCGGCTTCCGACACGTAGCGGTGGCCCCACACCTCGTCGAGCAACTCGTGCTTCGGCACCACGCGGTCCCGATGCTCCACGAGGTGCACCAACAGATCGAATGCCTGCGGTTCGAGATGTATCGGCGTTCCTTCGCCACGCAATTCACGAGCGTCGACATCCACGTCGAACGTGTGGAACCGGTAGAGGACCACGATCTCCTCGCTCGTCAGTCTCGGCTGATGAGCGACTGGAACAAGGCCAGTTGTTCCCTGCGATGGCGAAGGAGCTCGGGGTGCCACTGCACGCCGAGCACGGCCGGCGCTCCATCGATATCGATCGCTTCAGGGTGACCGTCGCTGTTGCCGGCCACGATCCTGACCCGGTCGCCGGGACGGTCGATCACTTGATGATGGAGGCTGTTGACGGCGAGCGACGAGGAGCCGAGGCGTCGTGCACGTCGCGGTCGCGGCTTCGGCGGCTTCTCATCGGACATCGTCGCGAGACCGGCGACGATCGTCATGTCCGCATCGGGCGCCGCCCCGCGGGTGACCATCACCCGGCCGCGCCGAAACTCGATCGTCACCACCTGGGGGTCGGATGCCGAACGAAACACCACCCGCCCCGCGGTGTGCGCCAGCAACCGCGCCCGTTTCGGGTCGCTCTCGTTGCGCCGGAGCACGTTGGCCATGATCAGCACCAACGGCACCGGATCGTGCTCGACGTCGACGATCGTCTCCACGAAGCCCCCTTGTGGTCGTCAGCCGGCGACGCAGACGAGCGCCGAGACCCACCGTAGTCGTCATCCTGAAGGCGGCGACTCAACCCGCAACCAGCGCATCGAGCGACGCCCCCCGAACACGACACCAGCCGACGAATGGACCAAGGGTCACGCAAAGCGCGCCGCGAGTTGCGCCCGACCGCTGCTTGAGTCTCACCGGCCTTGCAACCGGCATAGATCTCGAACCGGTCAACCAACGACAACTCCCCGCCGAGCCGGTCGACGATGCCCGCCGAGAGCAGCTCGACATCGAACGGCTACCTCACCTCGAGTCTGCGAGCGGACGACCATGCGCTCTGAGCACCGGACGTGTCGACAGCCCGAGCCCTCCACCACATGCGCGTCGCTGGGAGCGTGCTCGTCGAGTAGGTCGAAGTTGAGACTGTTTGGTTGACCGTCGGCGAAGAGAAGGTGTCCTGGTCGTCGATCTGGATGATGTAGCTCGCGGCACCGGCGACGTCGGTCCAGTCGAAGACGATCGTTTGGCCCAAGTTGAAGCGGGCGTCGACAGCTGGGCTGACGGGCGACGGGGCCGCGAGCGTGCCGGACCCGGCCGGGTTCACGGTGAGCGCTGTCGTTCGGCTCACGCCGCCGGCAGTCGCGGTGATGGTGATCGCTGCCTGCGCGGTCACAGTGCTCGTGGCCGTCGTGAACGTCGCCGTCGTCGCGCCTGCGGCCACGGTGACGCTGGCCGGCACGGTGGCCGCAGCGTTCGAACTGGTAAGGGTCACGGCCATTCCTCCGGTCGGAGCCGCGCTCGACAACGTCACGGTGCCGGTTGACGAGGCACCTCCAACCACGCTCGCCGGCGAGACGGCAACCGCCGTCACGCTGGCAGGCGGATTGACGACAAGCGTGGCCGTGCGGCTGACGCCAGCGTAGGCGGCGGACAACGTCACTGCAGTGGTCGTTGCGACCGCCGTGGTCGTCACCGGGAAAGTCGTGCTGGTCGCCCCAGCGGCGACGGTAGCGCTCACCGGCACGCTTGCCGCCGCGTTGGCGCTGGTCAGAGTGACCACTGCGCCCCCAGTTGGCGCGGCCGCGGTCAGCGTGAGCGTTCCCGTGGCGGACGCACCGCCCACAACGCTGGTCGGTGAGACAGCCACCGTTGACAGGCTGGCCGTGCTCGAAGCCGCCATCGGCGTGAACCGCCTGGTGGACGAGAAGGGGCCGAACACGCCGGCAGCGTTGCGAGCTCGCACCCGCCACCACAGTTGCTGTGCCGGCAGCGCACCGATCGAGGCCTGCGACACGTTCACGATCTGGTTGGCGTTGAACGGCGCTGAGATCGTCGAGCTGTTGTCGACCTGGATCTCGTAGTCCACCGCGTCGGCGACATCGGTCCAGCCGAACGCCACCGGCTGGGCCACACCGGTCGCGGTGTTGGCTGGGCTCTGCAGCGTGGGTGCGGCAAGCGGGTTCACCGTCAACGTCGCGCTGGCGGTAGCGCCGCCGTACGAGCCGGAGATGCTGACAGCGGTTGGGCTCGAGACCGCCGAGGTGGTCACCGCGAAGGTTCTGCTCGTCGCGCCGGCGGCGAGGGTGATGCTGGCCGGCACTGTGGCGAAGGCCGAGTTGTCGGAGAGCGACACCACCGCACCACCCGACGGCGCGGCGGCGCTCAGCCTGACGGTGCCGGTCGACGAGGCGCCTCCGACGACGGAGGTCGGGCTGAGCGTCAGTGACGTCAAAGTGACCGACGATGCGCGGGTGATGCTCAGCGACGTGAACAGCGTCGTATCGCCGAGGGTTGCGGTGAGTTGCGCTGTCGTGTTGTCGACCGGGAACGTGGTCACGGTAAACGACGCGGTCGTCGCGCCAGCGGGCACGGTGACCGATGCCGGAACGCTGGCCGACCCAGGCAGGTTGCTGCTCAAGCTGATCGCAAGCCCGCCCGGCGGCGCAGGGCCATCGAGGGTGACCGTGCCGGTTGATGACGTGCCTCCTGGGACACTGCTCGGGTTGAGGGAAAACCCCGCTGGCGCCGGAAGGCTCGGGTGAACAACGAGATCAACGGAGCGCGTGACAACGCCGCCCGTAACCGAGATCGTGACCACCGTCCGAGTGTCCACTGCGCTGGTGGTGATGAAGAAGATTCCGGTCTCCGTCGAGGCCGGCACGGTGGCGAATGCAGGTACCGCGGCGACCGCTGGATTGCTGCTGGTCAACCGCAACAGCTGATCGTGTCCGCGTAGCGAGGACAGGGGGATCCTGACGATCCCTCGCGAGCCATTGGCCGTCTCGATCGGGTCCAGCGTGAGCGAGCCAGGAGCTGGCGACGGTGTGAGCGTGATGTACCAGTTGGCGGTGACGCCGCCGGCAGTGGCGCTGATCGTGACGGTGGTGTCCTTTGTGACTGGGTTCGTTTGGATCGGGAACTGGTCACCACCCGCGCCGGCGGGGATGGTCATCGTCGCTGGCACGATCGCGGCCGGGGACGAACTCGACAGGTTCACCAGAAACCCTCCCGGGGGAGCCAAGCCGTCGCAGAAGCCGGCGAAGCAACCGACCTCGAGATCGACGATCCCCAACAGGTCCGCGCCACCGGTCGCCTTGACCGGGAACAACTGGAACGGTGTGTCGTTCAGCCTCGGAGGCAGGATCGTGATCGCAGTGGACACCGACGTTCCGTTGTACGTCGCGGTCACTGTCACCGGCGTCGGCGTCGTGACAAAACCGACACGCATTCCCCTGATCGAGTTGGGGAATCCCGTCGGGGCCACGAGCACGTCGATCGACGAGCTGCCCGCCGGTACAACCCTCGACGCCGGCAGCTCAGGCAACAGGTTCGGATTGTTCGTCGACAGCGTAACGGTGGCGCCGCCCGCCGGCGCGTTGCCGGTGAGTTCCAGCGTGCCGCGCGCTTCCCCACCGCTGAACTTGGTTGCCGGGAATGTGACGGCACCCATCCGGAGCGGAGTAGCGAGGACCGTGAACGTACCGGTCGTCGAGAAGGCCGTGTAAGCCTCGTTGACGCCGATGTAGCCGTGCTGCGAACGTACTCGCCAGAACTTGGAGCCGGTCGTCAGCGCCGACACGATCATCTGATTTTCCGTAACCCGGTACGTCGCCTCGATCGTGGCGAACGAGGAGTTCGTGGCGATCTGGATCTGGTAGCCGAGATCCTGGTGGTTCGGTACGTGCGTCCACGAGAGGGACACCGGCAACTGCTGCGACGTGCCGTTGCTCGGCGCGATCAGCATCGGCGCGGCCGGGAACGGGTTGGTGTCGGCGACGCTGACGTCGACGACGTTCGACGGCGTCCCCATGAGGCCACCCGCGTTGACGGCGATGACACGTACCTTGAAGTTCCCCTGGATACTGGGGTTGAACGAGATCACTTCGGTTGGCCCCGGAATGTCGACCTGGCGCACCCTCGTGTCGATGGGGAAGGTCGGGTCGATCGATTCCTGGAGGATGTAAGTGACGGCGCCCGGTACCGCACTCCAGGTGAAGGTGATGTTCTCCCACGAGTGGAACTGGGTTGCGGTGAGTGGCGGGTTGAGAACCGCCGCGGCGGGCACTCCCGGGCCGGCACCGGTGACGGTGAAGCTTCGAGGCGACGACCATGCCCCCGGTTCGAGGTCTGGGCTCACTGCCTGTGTGCGCCAGAAGTACGTCCCGTTGGCCAGGCCGCTGACGACGTCTTGAGTGGTCGAGCCGCCGATCACCATCGAAGGATTCCTCTCGATGACTGATGTGAAGCCGGATGACAGGCTGATCTCCCAGTTGTAACCCCCGGCGCCGGCCACCTGCGACCACGAGATCGTCACCGGGATGGTGACGCTTGCACCGTTTGCCGGCGACAGCAGTGTCGGTGCGGACGGCGGGACCGCAGACGCTGTTCCCTCAAGTCCGCCTATTGCAGGCAGCACGACGATGGCGGCGAGCATCAAGGCGACCGACTTCCTGATGTGCTTGCTCGATATCATGTCGACCCTTCCGACGCTCTGCACTCCTGACGGCCGCTGCACCCTGAGTGGACGGCAACTACCCGAACAAAGCAATTGGCCATTCGTGCTAGTACCACGGCGAGAAGAGCAAACCACACAACCCGAAGTACGCAGCCTCGGGCGGTCCGGGGTGACATCGGCATCGTCACGGTCTTGGCGCCCTTGCGGAGCACGGTGAGGGTGCGATGCCCGCGTTCCATGCCGAGTTGTTCGATGTTCGCGCCGGTCGCTTGGGCATGACGAAGGCCCCGCCGGAGCGGGGCCTCATACCTTCGCGTCCGCCACGACCGCGTCAACAACGGCAAAGTCACCCTCCGCATCAACGGCAACCTCCACCCCATCGGCCTCGGACGACCCCTCGACGGGACCCCCGTCATCGTCCTCGCCCACGACCTCGACATCCGCGTCATCCACGCCACCACCGGCGAAATCATCCGCACCATCACCATCAACCCCGAACACCGCTACCACGGCACCGGCCGACCCCCAGGCGGCCCCAAAGGACCCCGAAAAAACAAGAACCCGGACCCTGAATGAGGGTCCGGGACTTGCCGATGTCTCGCGACATCACAATCGTGGAGACGAGGGGAATCGAACCCCTGACATCTACCTTGCAAAGGTAGCGCTCTGCCAACTGAGCTACGTCCCCGCTGCACGGCGCGATCGCCGTCCCGAAGGGATCGCCAGGATACATCCTTCAGTGGCAAGAGAGAACGTGGGCTTTTCTAGGGTGGCGAGATGTCTCGACTGCAGTTCGGCACGTTCCTCGCCCCGCACCACCCGCTCGGTGAGCACCCGATGCTGCAGTTCCAGCGTGACATCGAGCTGGCAGCCCATCTGGATCGCCTCGGCTTCGAGGAGTTCTGGTGCGGTGAGCACCATTCGAGCGGATGGGAGATGATCGCCTCGCCCGAAATGTTCCTGGCAGCC
>JAYUSX010000425.1:0-7726 GCA_043755475.1 Actinomycetota bacterium | reverse complement strand
GGCTGGGATGTGTCCGATCTCGGTGCCGATGTGCCACCTGAATCATTCGTTCATGCTGTGCTGGCCACCCCTGATGCCGTGGCCGTGGGCCTCTCGATCACTGTGGAAACGGGGCTCGAGTCGGCCCGGCAGACCTTCGCGGCCCTGCGGGCCGATCCCGAACGGCTCGCAGGTGTGTCGCTCATCGTGGGTGGCCAAGCCGTGACGAGTCACGAGATCGGGCTTGCGCTGGGCGCCGACCTGGTGGCGCTCGATGTGCGCGGATTCGGCGAGCTCCTCCGGTCGATCGGCTCCGAGCGGCCGTCGGCCGGCGCCGCCGGTTCCTGATCGCCTGACCTGACCCAGCTCCGTTCTCGAACACCGCTCTCAAAGCGTTGCGGTCACGTTCGATCCGCCGCTTCCTACCGTTTCCTGATCGAACACCTGTTCGATATCATGTCGTCATGGTCGCCAGCTTCGCTCCATCGATTCCTGCCTCGCCCGGCTCCTCGCATCCTGCGCGCCCTGCGCTGCCCTCGCCACGTGTCACTGGTGGACGCCGGTTGCGGGTGGCCGACGCCGACACCGCCGCCCGCGCCCGACTGGCCGCTCTGGTCCCGAGGTTGGGGTTCGCCACGATGGCGGCCGACCGAGTGGTGCCCGTCCATCCAGCGCTCGCCAACGTGCTGCCCCAGGGGTTGGTCCAGGGCTGCACGGTCGGCTGCACGGGTTCGTCGGCCACGTCCCTCGCCCTGTTGATGGTGGCCGAGGCCTCTCGACATGGTGCCTGGGTGGGCATCGCCGGATTGCCCCACTTGGGGGTGCAGGCTGCGGGAGCCGCAGGGGTCGACGTCGAGCGGTTGGTGGCCGTACGCGAGCAGCGCCTCTTCGACGACGGTACCTGGGGTCAGGTGCTGGCGGCGATGGTCGACGGCTTCGATCTCGTGCTCGTCGGGCCTGGTGTGCAGGTACGTGCCGGGACGGCGCGGCGGCTGCAGGCCCGCGCCCAGCCGCGTGGCGCTGTGCTGGTGTTGGCCGGCGAGGTCTCCGGGTTCACCACGGATCTGCAGGTGCGCGCAGATGCCGAGTGGGACGGGCTCGGTGACGGTCACGGACATCTGCGGTCACGGCGCGTGGCCGTCGAGGTGCACGGTCGTCGGGTACCCCGCCCGCGCCATGACGAGCTGTGGTTTCCCGCGCTCGACGGTCGCATCGTGTCGGTGCGCGACTCCGACTCCGCCACTGATGGCAGCGGCGATGGCAGCACTGATGGCAGCCGCGATGCCGCTCGGGATGCGGTCGTCGCTGCTGCGGCGCTCGAGCGCGCTGGATGAGACGAGCGATGTGATGACGCCGCCGCGTCTTGCAGTGCTGTGGTGCCCGCAATGGTCGATCGTCGCTGCTGGTGCCGCTGTCGACGAGCCCGTGGCGGTCCTGCACGCCAATCGTGTCGTCGCCCGTTCCAGCGCGGCAGCGGCAGCCGGGGTGCGCCTCGGGCTACGTCGCCGTGAAGCGCAAGCACGCTGTCCGGAGGTGCGGCTCGTGTCGCGTGACCCGCTCGTCGATCGACGAGCATTCCAACCCATCGCCGATGCTGTCGCCGATGCCGTCCCGCGCCTCGAGATCCAGCGCGCCGGCACGCTCACGTTCCACACGCGCGGCCCCTCGCGCTACTACGGCGGTGACGAGGCGATGGCCGAGCGCGTGCTCACTGCGGTCGACGCTGTGCTGGGCGACGCCAGACGTGCTGCCGGTGCCCCGGGTCTCGGCATCGCCGATGGTCGGTTCGCGGCGCGTGTCGCGGCCCAGACAGCCGCCCAGACAGCGGCCCAGACAGCGAGTCGGGGTCGAGATGCTTCGAGGTCCGGTGGTGTCGACCCGCCGGCGCCCCCGCCGGCGAGTGGACGGGTGGTCGTCGTCGCTCCTGGCGCATCTGCTGCGTATCTGGCACCGTTGCCGTTGCGCTGGCTGCTCGATGCCGGCGACGTGGCCACCGAACTCGCCGAACTCGTCAACCGACTCGGGATGCGCACGCTCGGCGAGTTCGCCTCGCTCCCGGAGACCGACGTGCTGGCCCGCTTCGGCCTGCCGGGCACAGCGGCATGGCACATGGCCGCGGGAAGCGATGATCGGCCAGTGGGCACCCAAGATCCACCCGCTGGTCTCGCCGTGGTGCAGCACTTCGACACGCCCGTTCAGCGCCTCGAGGCCGTGGTGTTCACCGGCCGCCAACTCGCGGGGCAGCTGGTGGGTGCGCTGGCCGAGGCGGGGCGGGTGTGCACCCAGTTCGTCGCCATCGCCGAGACCGATCATGGCGAGACCTCCGAGCGGCTGTGGTCGCTGTCCACCGGCTTCACGGCGGCTGCCATGGTGGAGCGCATCCGTTGGCAACTCGATGGTTGGGCGCGCCTCGATGCAGCGGCTCTGGAGCGTGCCCAGGACCCCGATGACCCCGATCGCGATCTCGACCCACTGGCTGCATCAGGGGTGGCCACCACCGGGATCATCCAGCTTCGGATCGAACCCACCGAGGTGCGCCCTGACGAGGGTGTGCAGCTCGGACTGTGGGGCGGTCGCAGCCAAGCCGACGACTGGGCGCAGCGAGCAGCCACACGCCTTGCAGGGTTGGTGGGCGATGATCAGGTGGTGGTCGCCGAATGGCACGGTGGCCGCGATCTGGCCGAAGCGCACCGATGGATCCCCGCCTCGCTCAGTTCTCGGCTCGACCCTGGTGTGCGCGCGGTGGGAGCGAGATCGACGGTGCGCCCACCGTGGCCCGGTGGATTGCCGGCGCCGTCACCGGCGACCGTGCTCGCCGAACCGGTGACCATCAGCGTGTTCGACGACAGAGGTCGAGTGGTCACGGTGAGCGGCAGGGGCACGGTGAGTGCTGCCCCAGCATCGATGCGCGCCGCCAACGGCGAGCGGACACCGATCACTGCATGGGCAGGGCCATGGGTGGTGGACGAACGATGGTGGGATCCGGTCCGCCACCGGCGAATGGCTCGTTTTCAGTTGATCACCGCCGACGGTCATGCTCACCTGGCTGCGATCGAGCGGAGCCAGTGGTGGTTGATGGCCGTCTACGACTGAGTCGCGGCGACTGGTGCGGGCTCGTGGTCCGCCTCGCCGGTTGTCAGGCCGAGACCAGCTTCTGATTCTCGCGGTCGTCGATCTCCGAACGCAGCAGGTCGGTGCTGAGCCGGAAACCCACCCCGCGAACGGTGTGGATGAAACGCAACTCGGGAGCGAGCCGCTGCAGCTTGCGCCGAAGGTTCGACAGGTGCACGTCCACCACATGGGTGTCGCCCACCCAGTTCGGGCCCCACACCTCTTCGAGGAGCTGGGTACGAGCACGTACCTCGGCGGGGTGACGGCAGAGCTGTTCGAACAAGGCGAACTCGATGCGGGTCACCGGCACGTCGTGGCCGTGAACCTGGATCTCCTTGCGACCGACATCGACGGTGAGCGGGCCGATGTTGATCAGCGACGCAGCCATCGGGTCCCAGCGGGTGTGAACGTTGCGGGGACGGCGGAGCAGTGCCTGACAACGAGCCGCCAGCTCGTCGGGGGTCACCGGCACCGACACCACATCATCGGCGCCCGCTCGGAGTGCACGAATCCGCATCGCATCGGCATCGGGGGGTGCAATGCCGACGATGTATGCATCCGTGAGCCCACGAACGGTGTCGAAGAGGCTTCCGCCCTTGGGGCTCGGCAATTCGAGGTCCACCATGATCACGTCGGGGGAGAACGATTCCGCGAGCATGAGTGCGGCTGACCCTTCGGTCGTCGCGCTCACGGAGAATCCGCGCTCTCGTAGTGCCACGCCAGCGACGCGACGCAACAAAGCGTCGTTCACTGCGAGGAGCACCCGAGGTGCCAGTTGTGCGTCTGGTTCCATCCCTGTTTTCTCCGCCTTGTTGCGATTGGGAGGTCCCTTCCCAACCGTGGTCACAGGAGGTATCGGTCGCACCTCGTCCGAACTGGAGCGACAATTTCAGGGATGGGTCTTCATGACGCCGAGCGACAACGCATGTCCACCGCGATCTCGCCGTGACCAGGGCGGGACCAGGGCGTGACCAGATCGGGGACGTGGGGTGAGGACGTGAGGTGATAGGTGGCGTGAGGGAGAACAACGTGGCGAGCGGAACCGATCGACCCGGCGAACACGCGGCAGCCGTAGCCTCAGCGCATGAGCGATCGCAGGTCTGGAACCTCACATCATGAGACGTTCGTCTGGGACCCGACGACCGATCTCACGGCGTTCGTGCGCGCACAGGTGCTCGCCCGATCGCCGGTGGATGCCCGTGAACGTACGGCGATCGAGCAATTCGTCCAGCAGCTCGACCAGCTCGATCGTCCCTTTCTCGAATCGGCGGGTCGAGTCCATGTGACCGGATCGGCACTGGTGGTGGGCGACAAGGGTGTCGTGCTGCACCGGCACAAGCGGCTCGGGCTGTGGCTGCAGCCTGGCGGGCACATCGAACCGGGTGAGACCCCGTGGGATGGTGCGCTGCGTGAAGCGGCCGAAGAGACCGGCCTCCCGGTGAGTTTCCAAGGCGACGTACCTCGCCTCGTGCACGTCGATGTGCACCCCGGGCCTCGCAAGCACGTCCACCTCGACCTCCGCTATCTCCTCACGTCGCCGCCCGTGGCACCCCGACCGCCCGCCGGCGAGAGCCAGGACGTGCAGTGGTTCCCGTGGTACAAGGCGATCGCGATGGCCGAACCCGGACTGGAAGGAGCGTTGCGATCGCTGCAACCGGGCACGCCAACGATCCGGCCCGGCCGAGCCAACGACGCCGCCGACCTCGCGTCCGTGTACCTGCGCTCACGCGAGTTCGGTCTTCCCGATGTGCCGAGCATCCACTCCAAGAACGAGGTGCGGCGGTGGTTCGGCGATGAGGTGATCGGTCACGCCGAGGTCACCGTGGCCGAAGTGGATGGCACCGTCGTCGCAGTGATGGTGCTCGAAGAAGGAGTTGGTGGCGTCGGTTGGATCGAACAGCTGTACATCGATCCGGCCTGGATGGGTGAAGGACTCGGCACTCGCCTGGTCGATCGCGCGATCCAGCGATTTCCCGAGGGCCTCGAGCTGTGGACCTTCCAGGCCAACACCCGCGCTCGGGCGTTCTACGAACGGGCGGGCTTCGTGATGGTCGAAGAGACCGACGGTCGCGGCAACGAAGAACGAGCTCCCGACGTCAGATACGTCAGGAAGTCCGGAACACCCTGATGGATGCGATCGGTGGCGAACCTCAGCGTGCTCCCGACGCAGGTCTCGTCCCCGATCCGGCCCGCGGTACGAATCGGGTCGATCGGATCGATCGTGCGGATGGGGTGCCGGCATTCCACCAGCTGCATCCAGCCGCTCGCCTGATCTGGCGCATCGAGGCCGTCGGTTGGACCAGCGCGATCGGTCTCGGTGCCTGCGTCGTGGCCGGCCTCGCGATCGGCCCGGGCGGGCTGGTCGTCGCCGCCGCCCTCGCGGCGATCGCTGTTGCCGTGGCATGGTGGTACCCGGCGCGACGGTACCGACACTGGCAGTACGTGATCGGCGACGACGCCCTCGAGGTCCGGCGGGGCGTGTGGTGGTGCACCTCGGCTGCGGTGCCGTTCCACCGGATCCAACAGATCGACGTCGAGCAGGGCCCGCTGCAACGCCGGCACGATGTGGTGACCCTGCGCCTTCGTACCGCAGCTGCGGCGAGTGAGGGTCATGTGCCGCACCTCGCTGCCGCGGAAGCCGATCGTCTGCGCAGCCGACTGCTCGCGATCGCCCGGTCGGTGGGTGATGACGGGCACTGACCCAACAGCGACCGACTCGGACCCGACGATCCATGCGGCGATCGAGGCGCCGCTGCACGGGCGGCGTCTGCATCCCATCTCCCCGATCGTCGACGTGCTCGCATGGCTCCCGCGTCTGTGGCCACTCGTGCTGCTCGGCATGTCGAGATCGTGGGGGCCGTGGCTGTTGGGGAGTGTCGTGACGGCATCCGCCGTCAGGGGTGCGCTCCGATGGTCCACCACGACCTACGGCTTCGATGGGCGCGAGCTCGTGGTGGCGAGCGGGCTCTGGAATCGCACGGTCCGTCGAGCGCCGGTCGATCGTGTGCAACAGGTCGACGTCGTGCGCAAGCTGCGTCATCAGGCATTCGGCGTTGCGGTCGTACACGTGAAGTTGGCCGACACGGGTCCGGTCGGTGGTGACATCACGCTCGAAGTGGTGTCGATGGGCGAGGCCGAGGCGATGAAGGCCCGGCTCGAACAGGCTCGTCGGAGAGCGACGCTCGGCGAGGCCATGGCCTCCGCGCCGCCACCGCCCGAGCACGAGGTGGTCCGGATTTCCGATGGCCTCCTCGCCCTCGGCGGTGTCACGGGCGCGTCGTTGATGTTCGTCCCCGCCGGTGTGGCTGCGCTGGCGAGCCTGCTCGACGACGTTCGTCTGGGCGACGACGCCGAACGGGTGGCGGCCGACCTGCCCCTCGCCGCGGCAATCACCGGGTTCGTGGCGCTCTCCTTCGTCACCGCTGCGATCGTCTCGGTCCTACGGTCGCACGGTTACCGGATGACACGGCGAGCCACCGACCTGGTGATCGAGCGCGGGATGCTCGAACGTCGGGCGACCGTGGTGCCGATCGATCGCGTGCAGGCGGTCACCTTGTCGCGAAACCTCGTCCGGCGCCGGATGGGCCTCGCGTCGGTCCACATTGCAACCGCTGGGAGGCTCACCGGAGAAGGCAGCGGGAGCGCGAACGATTCGGTGCCCGTGGTGGGCATCGCCGACGCGCTGGCGGTGATCGGCATCGCGATGGGCGACCGCATCTTCCCCGCCGCGGATCGGGCGATGTCGGCCGCGGCGACTCGCCGGCTGGTGCTCCGCGGTGCGGTGGTCGCTGTGTTCGTCGTGTCGTGGACACCGTTCGCCTTCGGGGCTGCGTGGGTGCTGGTGTTCGCGCCGGCGGCTGCCCTCGGGGCGTGGGAGGGTCGCCTCGCGAGTCGGTCCCGACGCCACGGCATCGGCACCGATGCGGTGACGATCGATCGCGGGGTCGTCGCGTGGCGATCCACCATCGTGCTGCTCGATCGGGTGCAGAGCTGGTCGAGCACGCAGTCGCCGTTCCAACGCCGATACGACCTGCATCACGTCTCGGTGCACGTGAACGGCGTCAGGACCGTTGTGGTCCGCGACATCACCTCGGACCATCGCGCGGCCCTGCTGGGCGCACTCGCCACGCCGGCGACCGGTTCGGATCGCCGATCTGGCTCCGTCTCGCCGCGTTCCTGAGGCGATGTGGAACAGCGCGCTAGAGTTCCACGCCGATGGCGACGTTGGCATTGGTGGCTGCGCATGCGGGGGTGGGGATCGGCACCGTGTCGCGGGTGCTCAACGACAGCCCCAACGTCAGTCCGGAGATGCGCGATCGGGTTCGGCGGTCGATGGAGAGCGTCGGGTACTCGCCCGCGAAGAAAAAGCGGGTTGGCCACGGCAGACGTGGCGGCCTGGTCGGCGTGTTGGTCACCTACTTCGACGAGCCGTCGGCGTATCAGCGGATCCGTGGCATTGTGGCTCGCCTGCAACCTCACGGCTACGAGGTGGTGCTGTACAACGTGGCCGCTCCCTCTCAGGTCGCGGAACGACTCCTGGAAATTCCAACCCACGGGCTGGATGGTCTGATCGTCATCTCGCTGCCGTTGGGCGATGCCGATGGCGAGCGGATCGCGGCGTCGTCCTTTCCGGTCG
>JAYUSX010000424.1:0-7727 GCA_043755475.1 Actinomycetota bacterium | reverse complement strand
GATCTCGTCGGCCGGAGGTGTGGCCGCGAACGTGAAGTACAGGCATGCGCCGTCGGCGTAGCTGTGCGAGAGATGGCACGTGGCCGCGCGGGCGTGTGGCACGGCGAGCATCGCGGTTCGTACGCCGTGGAAGATGGCGTCGAGCGTTGCCCACGGAGCGGCGATCTCGAGCGTGTCGACCACGAACCCTTTGCGAGTGAGCGCTTGCAGCGCACTCGTGTCGTTGCGATGGTGGGTCCAGCGGTGCACGAGGTCGTCGCTCTGGCGGTCGGCATCGGCGCACTCCTGGGCGACGACGCTGGTGGTCGCCGCCACGATCAGCGGGTCACCCTCGTCGAGCACCAACAGCATGCACTGGGTGCCGTCGCCGCCCTGCCCGCGCTGGCTCTCGGCAGCGTCGTACAAACGGAGCACTGCAGGCGTGGCGCCGCGCTGGAGGATCCGTCGACATGCATCGATGCCGGCTTCGAAGGTTGAGAACGCGTAGGCCGCCACCATCGGCGGACCGGGCACGCGGTGGGCGCGCAGCCACACGCGGGTCACGACACCGAGCGTGCCCTCGCTCCCGATGAACACCTGGTTCAGATCGGGGCCGGCCGCCGCCGCGGGAGCACCACCCGTGCGCATGACGGTGCCGTCGGCGAGCACCACCTCGAGGCCCACCACCATGTCCTCGATCTTGCCGTACCTGGTGCTGTACTGCCCCGCGCCACGACACGCGACCCATCCGCCGACGGTGGCGAGATCGAAGCTCTGTGGGAAGTGGCCAACCGAGTAGCCGCGTGCACCGATCTCACGTTCGAGGTCGGGTCCGAACGTGCCGGCCATCACCTCGACGACCCCGGAGACCTCGTCGAGATGGACGACACCGTGAAGCTGCGTCATGTCGAGCAGCACGCCACCGAATACAGGAACCGATGCTCCCGTGACCCCGCTGCGGCCCGCAGCCGGGGTGAGGGGCAGTCGATGCTCCTGGCACACGCGGACCACGGCGGCAACCTCGTCGGTCGTGGTGGGGGAGCACACGACCGCCGCGATCTTGGGCGCGTCCCCGGCAAGCGCCCAGTGCATCGCGAGCGGCCACCAGTCGCGGCTCGCCTCGGCGCGCTCGCCGATCACGGTGCTCGATGGGCATGCTGCCGTCAGCTCGGCGATCGCCTGTGCGCTGGGCACCACGGTGGGGGAGTCGAGGCGGGCTCCGGTACCGGTGAGCTCGATCGGCGCTGTGGGGCGCGCGAGCCGGTGGGAACCCGACGGGTCGCTGTTCATGATGGGGTGGATCCTCCGGGCGTGCCACCTGGGGTGACGCTTGAGATGTACTCCGCTTCGCTGACCTGCCCCGCCGTAGCCTCGTCGGCGCACGAGGCCACGAAATCGCTCACCTGCCTGGCGGATTCGGCGTGATCCCACCCGAGGAGCGGTGCGATCAACCGGGCGACATCGGGAGCAGCAGCCAGCGCTGCGGCCCGGTCGAGCAGACGGGCCCGTGTGCGTCGGCTCAAGACGTCGTCGATGGTGAGGGCCATCTCGCGCTGCACCGCCCACACGGCTTCCACGCGCAGGTACTCGAGCCCCTCGACGAGCGGGTCGAGCAGCGCGGGATCTGCCGCGGCGAGTTCCGCGATCTCCGCGGCGAACGATCCGTGACGGGCGATCAGCACCGTTTCGGCATCGACCGCACGTCGCGTTCCGACGCCCGCCTGTGCCGCAGCGAGGGCAGATGCCGAGGCCGGGGTCGTCGCACCGATGAGCTTGAGGTGCCGGGTTTTGCACCGTGCTCGACGGCCCAGTACCTCGAGCACCTCGTCGACGGTGTCCTCGGCCATCTCTCGATACGTGGTGAGCTTGCCGCCGGTGACCGAGATCACCCCGTGAGGAGTGCGGGTGATGCTGTGCCGCCGTGACAGATCGGCGGTGCGACCCGACTCGGCCTTCTTGACGAGCGGGCGCAGACCCGCCCACATGCCGGTCACGTCGCCCTCGGTGATGGGGCCGTCGACGCTCGCATCCACGGATGCGTTCAAGGCTCGGAGCACGTACGCGACATCGTCGGCGGTGCACTGCGGACTGTCGATCGGCCCGGTGTAGTCGGTATCGGTCGTTCCGACGTAGGCATGCCGGAAGGTGCCATCCGCCTTGGGTCCCCACGGCACGACGAACAGGCTGCGCTTGTCCTTCGGTACCGGGATCACCACGGCGATGTCGTTGCGGACCTTGGTCCAGGGCACCGTGAGGTGGACGCCCTTCGCCGGCCTGATCGTGTCGGGATCGATCCCGTCGTCGAGCTCGCGCACACGGTCGCTCCACACGCCGGCAGCGTTCACGACGACCGTGGCCTTGATGTCGAAGCGACGCCCATCGGCCTCGACGGTCACCCCGTCGACCACCCCATGATCCGCCCCATGATCCGCCCGATGATCCGCCCGATGATCCGCCCCATGATCCGCATGGGTGAAGCCGACCACCGGGCACGCGTTGGCGATCGCTGCCCCGTGCGCCGCGGCCGTTCGGGCGATGGTGAGCACCAACCGGGCGTCGTCGACGGCTGCGTCGTAGTAGAGGTAGGCAGCGAGCACCCGTGATTCGGGCATGGTGGGCATGTGCGCGAGGGTGGCCCGCTTGTTCAGCCGGCGGTGCAGCTTGCCGATGCGCCAACCGCCGGTGACGTCGTACATCCACATCGCCGATCCCAGTGCGCGCGCGATCTTGCGGTTGACCACGCTCTTCGTGTCCGTCGAAGCGCCGGCCGACGCCGGGTCGCCGGGTTTGGGCGGCCGCCCGAGGATCGGGATCATGAACGGAAGAACGCTGACGAGGTGAGGTGCGTTCTTGCGCAGCCGCTGACGTTCCCGAAGCGCCTCGTACACCAGGCGGATCTCGCCTTGCTGCAGGTAGCGGAGACCGCCGTGCACCAGCTTCGAGCTCTTCGAGGACGTCCCCGACGCGAAGTCGCCACGCTCGACAAGTGCGGTTCGAAGGCCCCGCGATGCCGCGTCGAGGGCCACGCCGACGCCTGTCACGCCGCCGCCGACCACGAGGACGTCGAACTGCTCGGTTTCGAGCCTGTGGAGCATGTCTGAGCGATCGAACGCGGCGCGTGCTCGGGGTGAGGACATCGACGGCATCGTATGGGAGCCCGCCGGAGCCGCGGGTACGGAAGCTCGAACAGCAACCTTTCTGCACGAATTGCGAAACAACAACCGTTGCGAATACGGTCATCACCGTGCGTTCACCGACCGAGCTCTCCAGTGCGTTTCGCTCGAGCGGCCTGAAGGTCACGCCGCAGCGCCAGGCCCTGTTCGCTGTCCTGCACGGCAACGCGTCGCATCCATCGGCCGAAGCCATCCACCTCGAGGTGAGCTCGCACATGCCGGGCATCTCACTGCGCACCGTCTATCAGACGCTCAACGACCTCGTGTCCATGGGTGAACTGCAGCAACTGCAGCTCACCTCAGGCTCGGCGCGTTTCGACCCGAACACCAGCGATCACCACCACCTGGTGTGCGACGTGTGCGGCGACGTTCGCGACGTCTACGTCGGGGGCCTCGCCGATGTCGAGGTGGAGGGTCTCGGAGGATTCCAGATCGCCGCGACCGACGTCGTCTTCCGCGGATCGTGCTCGTCGTGCACCTCGGTTCCCGACTCGATGTCGCCACCAGTCTCACCACCACCCATCGTTCCTGAGTGAACGACAGACAGACAAAGGAAAATGTCATGAGCCTCGAAGGCACCAAGACCCACGAGAACCTGAAGGAATGCTTCGCCGGCGAGAGCCAGGCGAACCGCCGCTACCTGTGGTTCGCCCAGAAGGCCGACGTCGAGGGCTACCCCGACGCAGCGATGCTGTTCCGTTCGGTCGCCGAGGGAGAGACCGGGCATGCCCACGGTCACCTCGAGTTCCTCGCCGAGGTGGGCGATCCCGCGACGGGCGAGCCGATCGGCGAGACCGAGGCCAACTTCAAGGCGGCGATCGCCGGCGAGACCTACGAGTACACCCAGATGTACCCGGGCTTCGCCAAGACCGCGCGCGAAGAAGGCCTGACCGAGATCGCCGACTGGTTCGAGACGCTGGCTCGCGCCGAGAAGAGCCATGCCGGTCGTTTCCAGCAGGGCCTCGACGCCCTCGCCGCTCTCTGATCTCTGCGACATCTTTGCGCGGGCCGCACACGTGCGGCCCGCGCGAAGCTGGCACACACCATGACCACCACGTACGACCCGAAGCACCCCAAGTACCTCGACGAAGCCGATGTTCGCGGCGAGCTGACACGCGTCTACGACCTGTGCCACGGGTGCAGGTTGTGCTTCAAGTTCTGCACCTCGTTCCCCACGCTGTTCGAGTACATCGACCGCCACGACGACCAGGACGCCGGCCGGCTCACGCCTGCACAGCAAGACCAGGTGATCGACGAGTGCTTCCAGTGCAAGCTCTGCTACGTCAACTGCCCGTACATCCCCGACCTGCACGAATGGGCGCTCGACTTCCCGCGGCTCATGTTGCGGGCCGACGCGATGCGCCACGACACCAAACAGATCAGCACCCGTGATCGTTTGACCACCGAGGTCATGGGTCGGACCGACCTGATGGGCAAGGTGGCCACGGCCACCGCGCCGCTCACCAACAAGATCGTTGCCGCACCGGCGGGATCGTTCATTCGCAAGGCGGTCGAGAAGGTCACCGGCGTCTCGAGTGTCCGCTTGCTGCCCCCGTATGCCAAGCAACGGTTCTCCACGTGGTTCGCCCGCCGACCGAAGGTGCGGATCAACAAGCGCCAAGGCCGCGTCGCAGTGTTCCCCACCTGCCTGGTCGAGTACCAGAAGCCCCAGATCGGTCACGATCTCGTGAAGGTCTACGAGCGCAACGG
This sequence comes from Actinomycetota bacterium, assembly GCA_043755475.1. GTDB lineage: Bacteria > Actinomycetota > Acidimicrobiia > Acidimicrobiales > Ilumatobacteraceae > VFMC01. Next base: position 2,865 of record JAYUSX010000424.1, on the reverse strand, counting down.
CATCGAGTGCCAGCTCGCCGAGGGCGCCAGCTGTTGCGGGGCGCCGTTCCTCCACAGCGGCGATCTCGACCAGTTCAACAAGATCGCCCAGAAGAACGTCGACGCGCTCGCCGCCAGCGTCCGAAAGGGGCTCGACATCGTCGTGCCTCAGCCCACCTGCGGGTACGTCCTGAAGAAGGACTACGTCGACTACGTCGGCACCGATGATGCGCGCCTCGTTGCTGCCAACACCTACGACGCTTCGGAGTACCTCATGAAGATCCACAAGGGCGAGGGCACCTCGCTCGACATGGACTTCACCGGCGATGTGCCCGGCACCGTGGCGTACCACACGCCGTGCCACTTGAAAGCACAGAACATCGGTCTCAAGAGTCGCGATCTGATCAAGCTCACCGGAGCGAAGGTGAAGCTGGTGCAGCAGTGCAGCGGCATCGACGGGATGTGGGGGCTGCGCGCCGAGAACGTCGACATCTCGGTGCCGATCGCGAAGAAGCTCGGCGACGAGATCCGCAAAGCCGGCGGCGACGTGGTGGTCGGCGACTGCAACTTGGCCAACACCGCAATCGCCGAGCAGACCGGCGAAGACCCGCTGCATCCGTTGCAGCTGATCGCTCGGGCCTACGGCATCCCCCCAGAACCCCTGCGCTGATCCGGCCCTCGGCCGCTCGCTCCCACGCGGGTCGCGCTCGTCTCAGAAAGACCCCCGCATGAACACCAGGACCAACTCCCGCAAACTCACGCTCGACGACATCGTCGACGCCCGCGCCTACGAGCGCGAACGCGAGACGTTGCGAGCTCGGGTGATCGACCTCAAGTCGAGGCGCCGGCTCGCGCTCGGCCACATCGTCACCATCACCTTCGAGAACCGCGAGACGATGCGGCACCAGATCCAGGAGATGGCCCGGGTCGAGAAGCTGTTCACCGACGAAGCCATTCAAGAAGAGCTCGACATCTACAACCCGATCGTTCCCGAAGCGGGTCAGCTCTGCGCCACGGTGTTCATCGAGCTCACCAGCGACGAACAGATGAAGGTGTGGCTCTCCAAGCTCGTCGGCATCGAGCGCAGTTTCGTGTTCCGGCTGTCCGATGGGTCCGAGGTTCGGTCGATCACCGAAGCGCAGCACGCGAGCCAGCTCACACGGCCGGACGTGACCGCCGCGGTGCACTACGTGCGCTTCGAGTTCACCGCTGAACAGGTGGAGGCCTTCGACGGATCCGTGATCCTCGCCACCGACCACCCGAACTACGGCGAAGAGATCGAATTGCTGCCCGGCACCGTGGCCGAACTGCTCGCCGACCTGCGGCCCTGACCTGCGGCCCTGACCTGCGGCCCTGACCTGGTGTCGGGGTCGAAACAGACCCGCGGGGCCGTTCGTCAAGCGACCGCCACGCTCGGCGCGCCGACTCGTCACGGAAATCGCGCAAACTGGCCCTTTCCAACGACAGCTCCAGCGACCTAGATTCCCTGCTCGGGGGTCGATTGACCTCAACGACGTACACCACGGGGGACGAGGGGTCGTGTCTGCCAACAAGATCGTGTGGCGGGAATTGGGTGCTTGCAGGGGGTTGGAACCGAGCATCTTCTTCCCGGATGACGAAGACGAAGCAATCGATGCCAAAGCGGTGTGTGGCAGTTGCAACGTGCGAGTCGCGTGTCTGGAACACGCCCTGACCATCCGCGAGAAGGTGGGTGTGTGGGGTGGCGCCACGGAGCGTGAGCGCCGCCGGATCATCCGCCAGCGTCGTCGCACCGCCTGAGCTGCCACCAGCAGGCGCACCAACAGGCGAACCAACAGGCCTTCCGCGGGCCGACCACGGGACGACGACCCGCCAATCACCGTCGACGACGGGGCGGTCGCACGGCGCTCGCTTCCTCTAGCCTGCGACACCGTGAACCCCGTGAGTGAACTGGATGAACATGGCGGCTGGCCCGCGCTCTTGACCGCCCTGCTCGACCGACAGGACCTCACCGCAGCGCAGGCTCGCGTCGCGATGGCGACGATCCTCGATGGTCAGGCAACCCCTGCGCAGCTCATCGGCTTCGTCGTCGCGTTGCGCGCCAAGGGCGAAACCCCCGAAGAGCTGAGCGGTCTGCTCGACGCCGTGTTGGCAGCTGCCACGATCGTGCCGCTGTCGGAAGATCTCCGCCTGCGCGCGATCGACATCGTCGGCACCGGAGGCGACCGCAGCCATTCGATCAACGTGAGCACGATGGCCGCCGTCGTCACCGCAGGTGCAGGTGTGCCGGTCTGCAAGCACGGTGCACGCGCCGCGTCGTCGAAGTGTGGGACCGCCGATGTGCTCGAAGCACTGGGCGTGGCTGTTGAGTTGCCGCCCGAGGGTGTGCTCCGCTGCGTGGAGGAAGCCGGGATCGGTTTCTGTCTGGCCCCGGCGTACCACCCTGCGTTCCGTTTCGCTGCGCCGAGCCGGCGCGAGATCGGCATCCCGACGGTGTTCAACCTCCTCGGCCCGATGGCCAACCCGGGTCGGGTGAGGCGCCAGTTGATCGGTGTCGCCAACCCGCTGGTTGCCGAGCGGATGCTGGCCTCGCTGCGAATCCACGGCTCGGTGAAGGCCTGGGTGGTGCACGGCAACGGTCTCGATGAGCTCACCACGACCGGCGATTCCACGGTGCTCGCGCTCGAGGACGATCACGTGCGCACCTTCACGGTCGACCCGGTCGAGGTCGGCCTCGCGCCGGCGATCGCCGAGGAGCTCACCGGTGGGGAGCCGCACCAGAACGCCGATGCGTTCCGCCGGGTCATGGCCGGCGAGCACGGTGCGCATCGGAACATCGTCGTGCTCAACGCCGGCGCAGCCATGGTGGTCGCCGACCGGGCCGACACGCTCGAGGAGGGCATCGCG
>JAYUSX010000423.1:0-3095 GCA_043755475.1 Actinomycetota bacterium | reverse complement strand
ATGATGGAGCCCAAGTGGGTCATCTCGATGGGCGTGTGCGCCAGCAGCGGCGGCATGTTCAACAACTACGCGATCGTCCAGGGGGTCGACCAGGTGGTACCCGTCGACGTCTACGCGCCGGGCTGCCCGCCCACCCCCGAGACGCTCATCCATGCGATCGAGACGCTGCACCAGATGATCGAAGACGGGGAGATCACCCGCCGCCGTGCCGCCACCGGTGCGGGCGCCGACGTGCACATCACCGAGATCCCGGCTGCGGCCCAGCCGGTTCCCGTGCTGCTCGGGGTGCGCTGAGCCGTGACCGACGCCCCAGCAACGGAACAACCCATGACGCCCGAACCCGTGATGGTGCACGGCTGCCGGCTCGTGGTGTCGTTCGGCCAGCAGGTGATGTTCGTTCCGCGCGACCGTTACCTCGCGGTCATCAAGGCGCTGCTCGCTGACGGCTACGAGATGTGTGCCGACCTCACCGCGGTCGACTACCTGCTGATGTCGCAGCGGTCGGTGCCGACCGACGTCATCGCCGAGCGGTTCGAAGTCGTCGTGAACCTTCTGTCGCTGAAGCACCGACAGAGGATCCGAGTTCGGACGCAGGTTCCCGAGAGCGAGCCGACGATCCCCACGCTGTTCGACATGTATCCCGGCACCGAGGCGATGGAGCGCGAGGTGTACGACATGTTCGGCATCGTGTTCTCCGATCATCCCGACCTCAGCCGGATCCTGATGCCCGAGGACTGGGACGGTCATCCGCTCCGCAAGGACTATGAGATCGGCCGGATCCCCGTGCAGTTCAAGGGAGCGCCCAACTGATGAGCATCCTCGACACGATCGAACAGGGCAACGAGCCCGAGCAGGGACTCAAGCCGCGCAGCGAGCTGTCGGCGCGCGAGCTGCTGCGCGAGGTCGGAGCGGTGTTGCGCATGAGCGAGGCCGAGGCCGCCAAGCTCGGCGACCTTCCGGTCGACCCGTCCGAAGACCAGACCATGATCATCAACATGGGGCCGCAGCACCCCAGCACGCACGGCGTGCTCCGGTTGATGCTCGAACTCCAGGGTGAGACGGTGCTGCGGTGCAAGCCGATCATCGGATATCTGCACACCGGCATGGAGAAGACGGGCGAGCAGCTCACCTATCTCCAGGGCGGCACGAACGTCACCCGAATGGACTACCTCAGCCCGTTGAACAACGAGCTCGTGTTCTCGATGGCGGTCGAAAAGCTCCTCGGCATCGAAGACGACATCCCCGAGCGCGCTGTCTGGATGCGCATGCTGCTCAGCGAGCTCAACCGGATGAGCAGCCACCTGTTGTTCATGGCCACCAACGGCATGGACCTCGGAGCCGTGTCGATGATGATCTACGGCTGGCGTGAGCGAGAAGAGGTGCTGCGCTTCTTCCAGAAGGTCACCGGCTTGCGCATGAACCACAACTTCATCCGTCCCGGGGGCCTCGCGGCCGACCTGCCGGCCGGGTGGCGCGACGACGTGGTCCGACTGCTCGAGCTGATCGAACCACGCCTCGACGAGTACGACGTGCTGATGACGGGTCAGCCGCTCTGGCGCGATCGCCTGCAGGGCGTCGGCGTGATCACCGCCCAGGAAGCGATCGCGCTCGGCGCCACGGGCCCGATCCTGCGTGGCACCGGTGTGCCCTGGGATCTGCGTCGCGATCAACCGTATCTGCGTTACCCCGAGCTCGACTTCGACGTGATCGTCGGTTCCTACGGCGACGCGTTCGACCGGTACGCGATCCGCCTCAACGAGATCCGCGAGAGCATGAGGCTCGTCCGTCAGATCCTCGATCGGATGCCCGGCGGTGACTACCGGATCCAGAACAAGAAGGTCACCCCGCCGCCGCGGGCGAGAATCGACGAATCGATGGAGGCACTCATCCATCACTTCAAGATCTTCACCGAAGGATTCAAGGTGCCCGAGGGTGAGGTGTACGTGGCGATCGAGAGCCCTCGCGGCGAGATCGGCTGCTACATCGCCAGCGATGGGTCGCCCACGCCGTATCGGATGCACGTTCGCGCCCCGTCGTTCGTCAACATCCAGTGCCTGCCGCACATGATGCGCGGCGGCCTCGTGGCCGACGCCGTCGCCGTCATCTCGTCGGTCGACCCCGTACTCGGCGAAGTGGACCGATGACCGTGACGCGTCTGAACGAAGCCAACACCATCCTGGCCAAGGAGATCATCGGGCGGTACCCGAAGGCTCGTTCCGCCACCATTCCGCTGCTGCACCTGTCGCAGCAGCAGAACGGCTACGTCACCGACGAGGCCATGGCGCACATCGCCGAACTGGTGGGCGCCACGCCCGCCGAGGTGATGGGCACGGCCACGTTCTACGAGATGTTCAAGTTCCAGCCGGTGGGCAAGTACCTCGTGAACATCTGCGGCACGATGAGCTGTCAGCTCCTCGGCGCCGACGAACTGATGCACCACGCCGAGCAGCGACTCGGGGTGAAGGCCGGGGGTACCACGGCCGACGGGTTGATCACGCTCGAGCACGCCGAATGCCAGGCGGCCTGCACCGAGGCCCCCAACATGCAGGTCAACTACCGCCACTGCCACCGCATGACCACGGAGTCGTTCGATCAGCTCGTCGACGACCTGCGCGCCGGTCGCCTCGACGGCGAGATCCCGCCGCACGGCACCCTCGCCCGGGTCCGCCAGATCATCCCGGCCGAGAAGTCCGCGGGCGTCGCCTCGCCCGACGCGCCGGTAGTCCCGGCCTGGATGCCGGAGGCAGCCCAATGAGCACGTTGCCGGAGGCAGCCCAATGAGCACGTACCCGTGGGCTGCCGGCTTCATCGACGATGGCGACCGTCCTCAGATCGTCACCTCGCGCTTCCAGTACGACGATTCGTACACGCTCGATCGGTATCACGCCACCGGCGGGTACCAGGGACTGAAAGCGGCACTCGCGCGCACGCCCGCAGAGGTCCACGAAGAAGTGAAGTCCGCCACCGTCCTCGGGCGCGGCGGCGCCGGGTTCCCCGCGGGCACGAAGTGGGGCCTGATGCCCCCCGGCAAGTTCCCGCGCTACCTCGTCGTCAACGGCGACGAGTCCGAGCCCGGCACGTACAAGGACCGCCTC
>JAYUSX010000422.1:0-3096 GCA_043755475.1 Actinomycetota bacterium | reverse complement strand
ACGGCGATCGTGCGCTCGAGCACGAGGTCGAGCGTGGGGTTCGGGGTGAAGTGGTTCATGATGCTCCTTTGGTGTGGTTGGTCGTGATCAAGAGGTGGTCGAGCTGGTCGAGTCGGCGTTCCCAGTGATTGCGGAACTCGGCCAGCCACGCCGACGCAAGCTGCAACGCACCGGGCGCGAGCTGGTAGGTCCGGATTCGTCCGATCTTGTGCGACGTCACGATCCCTCCTCTTTCGAGCACTCCCAAGTGCTGCATGAACGACGGAAGCGCCATCACGAACGGCTTCGCCAGCTCGCTCGCAGACGCAGGCGACACGCTCAGACGCTCGACCACCGCAAGGCGAGTCGGGTCGGCCAAGGCGCGGAAGATATCGGGCAGATCGGGATCGATCGCAGAATGCTGAGGCATACGCCTCACTGTATGGGCGGATGACACTGAGGTCAATGCCTCACTCTGTTCGCACCCCCTCACTCATTGCGGCACCTCCGCTGGGCGCGGACCGAGGGTGGGGATCTGCCGAGGCGCCCACGTGCTCCCCGGCAAGAATGGAGCGACGTCGGCGACACACTCCACAGCAACAGGAAGGGAAGGCATCATGATGCGCAATCAACCTCGTGGTGAGGCGACGATCGAGGAAGGCTCGACGCACGTGCTGGCGGTTGGCGATGTCTGAGCCCGCCTTGCTCGCCGACCTCGAGCCCGCAGCGCGCCATCGCGCGGTGGCGTGTCGCTTCGGTGAGGTGGTCGCTGCGACCCGAGACTGGGAGGCGGCCACACCCGTGAGCGAATGGGTGGCTCGAGACGTGGTCGGACACCTCGTCGAATGGTTTCCGGCGTTCTTGGCCGCTGGAGGGGTCGAGCTACCGAATGGACCGAGTGTCACGAGCGATCCGATCGGCGCGTGGACCACGCTGTTGGCCGGAGTCCAGGCACTCCTCGACGACGAGGTGCAAGCGGCGTCGCAATTCACGCATCCGTACGCGGGTACCCACCGGCTGGCCGACGCGATCGACCGCTTCTATACGGCGGATGTGTTCATGCACACGTGGGACCTCGCCCGAGCTGGCGGCCTCGACCCGCTCCTCGATCCGAGCTACTGCGCGTTGCTCGTCGAGGGGATGGAGCCCATCGACGAGGTGCTGCGCGCCTCGGGCCAGTTCGGACCCCGGGTGCCGGTCGACCACGACGCCGACCTGATCACCCGTCTCGTCGGCTTCATCGGCCGAGACCCACGCTGGGGATTGTTCTAGCGCCGAGCAGAAGAATGGGTCAGGTAGTCTGCTGAGGTTGGTGTGGCAACAGCGGTGTTCGTGTGTCGACCCCACCCCGGTGAGGACCCCAGATGACCACGTTCCTGTTGCCGACCGAGCCGATCGTGTCGATCGACGACTACCTCGTGAACGGTATCGCTGGGGTGGGTGTGCGCCGCGCTCACGAGCTCGGTCCGCGCGCCACGATCGATCTCGTGGCGCGGTCGGGGTTGCGGGGTCGAGGGGGCGGCGGGTTCCCCACCGGTCAGAAGTGGGCTGGCGTGGCGGCACAGTTGGGCGGTCGTCGGTATCTGGTGTGCAACGGAGCCGAAGGGGAACCGGGCACGTTCAAGGACCGAGCTTTGCTGCGTGCGAATCCATATCAACTGGTCGAGGGCGTGGCGATCGCCGCATTCGCAATCGACGCGACGGAGGCGTTCGTCTGCCTGAAGGCGAGCTTCCGGCGCGAGATCGAGGCGGTCACACGTGCCGTACAGGAGTTCCAGACGGCGGGGCTGTGTGGTGACTGCAAAGTCACGATCGTGGCCGGGCCGGATGAGTACCTGTTCGGTGAGGAGAAGGCGATGCTGGAGGTGATCGAAGGCAACGAGCCGTTGCCTCGATGGCTTCCCCCGCACCTGCACGGGTTGTTCGCGACTGCACCACAGTTGGGCTGGCAGTCCCACGACACCGAGACCGGAGGGAGCGGCGGTCAGGGTGGCTCGAACCCGACGCTCGTCAACAACGTCGAGACCCTCTCCACCGTTTCGCACATCCTGGCCCTCGGGGCGGAGTGGTTCCGTTCGATGGGCACCGTCGAGTCGCCCGGCACCATCGTTGCAACCGTCGTCGGCGACGTGGTCGCTCCCGATGTCGGCGAGGTCGAGATGGGCGCGTCGCTGCGGGACGTGATCGACGCCGTCGGGAGCGGGCTGGTCGCGGGACGGTCGGTCAAGGCGGTGTTCTCCGGCGTCGCGAACGCCGTCGTGACCGCGACGAATCTCGATGTGCCGGTGAGCTACGAGGGATTCCAGGCGATCGGGAGCGGCATGGGGTCGGCGGGTTTCATCGTGTACGACGACACGACCTGCTTGGTCGAGGTCGCGTATCGCTTCTCGCGGTTCTTGTCGATCGAGTCGTGCGGACAGTGTCCGCCGTGCAAGCTGGGCTCGAGCGCGATCACCGAGCACCTCGAACGTCTCGAGACAGGCGTCGGCGACACGATGGATCTTGATGCGATCACCGGTTGGTTGAGTCATGTCACCGATGGGAGCCGCTGTTACCTCGCAATGGAGGAACAGGTCGTCGTGTCGAGCATCTTGCGCGCGTTCCCGGAGGAGTTCGCCGAGCACATCGAGCTCGGCCGGTGCCCCCGGCAGCGGCGCCTTCCGATCCCCAAGTTGATCGACCTCGCCGATGGTCGCGCCGTCTACGACGAGTCGTTCTGGCGAAAGCAGCCCGATTGGACGTACGCACCGAGCTCTGAGGCCGAGGACGAGACGGAGCAACGATCGTGATGCCGACGCATCCCACATGGAAGGCGAACCTCTCGATGGCCGGTGTCGTGATCACGTCGCTGGTGGTCTCGGCGATGGGTGTGGGTGGCCGATGAGTGTGCTGCAGACTCAGGCGCGGGCGCTGGGTGACCCGACTCGGCACAGGCTGTTCCGTTACATCGTCGACGCCGGGCGCGCGGTCGACGTCGTCGAACTGACAGAGCACCTTGGGCTTCACCACAATGCCATCCGTCAGCACCTTGCGAAGCTCGTCGACGCGGGACTCGTACTGGAGGCGACGGCGCCACGAGTCGGGCGTGGCAGGCCACGCCTCGTCTACACGATGGAC
>JAYUSX010000421.1:0-3112 GCA_043755475.1 Actinomycetota bacterium | reverse complement strand
GGGACCGGGAGCACGTGCGGTTCACCGACGCCGACCCCGACCACGTGAAGTCTGCATCCGTGACCACGCGCACGAACTTCCCACCGAGTTCCGTCGGTCGAACTCCGCACCGTCGAGAACGGTGGTGCGAAGCGGACGACATCGTTGCCCACGCGCACGACCGCCCCGCCGACCGTGATTACGAGGCGGCCGGCCGACAACCGGCCGCCGCCGAAGGCCACGCAGACATCGGGGCGCTCGAAACCTTGTGCCTGGCCCCACCACCAGTGTTCGGGGAATCCCGCTCCCCAGTTCTTCTCCGCATAGATATCGGCTCCATCGAACGTCCATCGTTCGCTTCCGATCGACGCCTGGCCGGACACGGCCCCACCGAGCACATGCGGATGCCAGTACTGGCCCAGGAACGGTATTGCCGAGAAGATGCCTCCTCCACCCAACGCATGCGGCCAGGCGACGACGCGATCGATCGCGAGATCGACCACGGCGTCATCTCCGAGGTCGAGGTGCACATGGGTTGCCGTCGCGTGAAACGCGCCATCACCGGCGGTCACGACGAACGCATCACGTCGCGAAGCCGCCCGTGGGAGCACAGCCGAGCGGACGAAGCCTCCTGGTTCGGTGGCGATCGCGACCGTTGCCCAATCGCCGTCCGGGTGGCGGTTCACACCGCACAGCACCACGACCACGCGTGACGAGGCGACGTCGGTGACCCGCCAGAAGTAGCCCTCCATCTGCGCGCCGTGCGAAGGGAGCGGGTCACCATTGGGCAGGTTCGCGCCGGTGCGCCGATACAGCGCCTCGAGTTGGTCGATCACCGAGCCGCGACGCCCTCGCACAGCGCTTTCAGGCTGACCAGAATCTGCTCCGCGTCGTGTTCGTGACGCTTCTCGAAGAGAGCCTTGTCGGCAATCTCGCCAAGGATGCCGAAGGGCGGGTCGTACTCGATCTCGAATGTGACCAACGAACCATCGCCTTGTGCGGCGATCTGCTGAGTGACCGTGGCCGAACCGTTGGCCTTGGATCGACCCTCGACACGAATTCGCTCGTCGGTGACGATCTCGGTCACTTCCCATTCTGTTTCGAGTTCCAGGTGGAGCACCTTGACGACCTGATCGAAGCGGTCACCCACCGCCAACTGTCGGCCAGGACCGTTGTTGATCGCGACCGTCATGTGCGAGAACTCTGCGAGTCGTTCGACGTCGGCGAGCACTCCGAACGCCTTTCCCGGTGAGCACGAAATAGAGATCTGTCGTCGGATGCTGGTCACGATCGCTCCTCAAGGGCGTGCTAGGAAGCACACCGGCATCGACGTACCCGCGAGGTGCAACGACGAAACACTCGCGGCGACGACAGCCCGAACCCCTCGGCCCGCTGAACCCGCCGAAGTTCTCGCCGGATGTGGCCCCCTCAACGGACCGCCAGCGTGATCACGAACGGGAGGTGATCGCTGCCGCGAGGTTTCAAGTTGCGGGTCTTCAACGCGACGATCTGATCGTTCACGAGCGCCTGGTCGAGCCGCGCAACGACACCGAAGGCGCCGAGCGGCCAGACCGACTTCAGCGAGAAGGACGGTTTCCAAGCCTGCCCCAGCGAATCGATCGCGTCGTCCAGCCCGGCCTCCAGCAGTTCCTCGAACTCCGGACGGAACAAGGTGCTGTTGAGATCTCCCGCCACGACCAACGGGCCGGACACCGTCGGGACGTAGGACTTCAGTTCGTCGATCTGGTCCTTCCAGATCTCCTGACCATCCTGGTCGAACGTCGACCTCGGATTCACCGCGGCGATTGTGGTCAGGATGCCACCGATCTCCACCTCACCGACGGCGAGACGGAGCGGCCCTATCGACCGCATGGCCGAGCGCGGGCCGAGAGGCAGACGAGAGGCGATGGCGACCGCGTAGTCGCTGGTGTCGGAGGGATCCGCGACCCGGTGAGGATGCGACGCGTCGCCGCCGACGGAATCGAAGATGCGCATGAACTGCGGTGTCGCCTCTGTGATCACGATCACGTCGGCGCCGCTCTCGGTCAGTTGTTGGGCTGCTGCCTCTGGTGTGGTGTTGTCCACGTAGACGTTGGCGACGGTCAGACGGAACTGCGGCGCAGCGCGTGCCCAAGATGGCACGCGCTGGGAGACCAGTCTCGGGACGACGAGCACGCCGTGGTAGGCGGTCAGGAGCGCCCCAGCGGCGGCGAGCAGCAGATGCCCGCTCAGCACGGCCGCGACGGAGATCACCGGCGCGAGGAAGAGCACCAGCGGCAGGACGTCGTACGCGACAGCAAGCACCGAGCCCTCGTCGACGGTGAACCAGATCTGCAGGCGATGGGTCACCACAACGGCCGCCAACGACGCACAGACGAGCCAACCGATCGCGGGGAGGACGGGCACGGTTCTGCTGGTGAACTCGTCGGCTGAGCCGTCGATGTGGCGAGCGACGAACGGGATCGCTACGACGAGCACTCCGCTGGTGATGGCGCACACGGATGCGGGAAAGCCGCGACGCGGTCGTGGTGACGCAGCGGTCGCCGCATCCGGTCTCGCTGTCATCGGGGCACGGTGGAGCGGCTCGCGGGTGACGGCACGCGAATCGTCACCGCATGTGGGACGACGTGGACCCGTAGCTTGTTCGTCTTCGCACGTGCTCCACCGTCGAGTTCGTACGGCAGTCGTCCGCGGGTTTCGACCGTGATCTTGACGGCCTGGGTCATCTGGACCAGCGGCGACTTCTCAGCGTGTCCGATGGATGCGCGGGTGAGGGTGCGCAGCCACTGCCATGCACCGTTCGCGGTCATCACGGCGACGTCGAGCTTGCCGTCGTCGGGTGAGGCGTGATCGAAGGCGGTGACTCCTCCCCCGATGGACCCCACGTTGGCGATGAGCACGCAGCTGGCTTTGTCGTCGAACCAGGTGTGATCGTCGATGCGGACGGTGGTGCGCACCGGGGTCGAGCGGATGTGTCGGGCACCGCTCCAGACATAGGCCACCCGGCCGAAGCGGTCCTTCATCTCCGAGTCGGCGTCGCGGATCATCAGCGCGTCGAGACCGATGCCGGCCATGACGGCGAAGTGCTCGCCGTTGATCTTCCCCACGTCGATCGTGTGATTGCTCCCGTGCA
>JAYUSX010000420.1:0-3136 GCA_043755475.1 Actinomycetota bacterium | reverse complement strand
GAGATGGTGGCGATGATCGCGCAACTCGTCGAAGACGGCACGGCGTACCTCACCGACGATGGTGTCTACTTCAGCGTCGAGACGGTCCCGGACTACGGACTGCTGGTGCACCAGAGCCTCGACGACATGCTCGCTGGTGGTGGAGACCGCGAGGTGTTCGGCGCCGGGAACAAACGGCATCCGGCCGACTTCGTGCTGTGGAAGTTCTCCAAGCCCGGCGAACCCTCGTGGCCGTCTCCCTGGGGTGATGGTCGACCGGGTTGGCACAGCGAGTGCGTCGTGATGAGCCTGGACCTCCTCGGCGAGGGCTTCGACCTGCACTGCGGCGGGCAAGACCTCAAGTTCCCGCATCACGAGAACGAACGAGCGCAAGCCGTTGCACTCGGCAAGCGCTTCGCCAATCACTGGATGCATCACGGCTTCGTCGTCGACGGTGAGGGCGAGAAGATGTCGAAGAGCCTGGGCAACGTCTCGAACCTGCTCGACCTCATGGAGCACTACGACCCGCGGGCGTACCGCATGCTCCTGTTGCAGTCGCACTATCGCGGTCCGGTGGCCATCAATCAGGACAACATCGATGCGTCCGTGAAGGCACTCGCCGGTCTCGACGCGTTCGCAGCGCGCACCTCGGCGGTCACCGTGGCCGACGCCGACGTCGAGGTGCTGGCGCGGTTCCGCCAGCGGATGGACGACGACCTCGACACGCCCGGTGCAACCGCGATCCTGTTCGACACGGTTCGTCGCGCCAACGCCGCGCTCGATGCAGGCAGTGCCGACGCCGGCTCGCTCGTCAGCGCTGCGCATCAGATCTGCGCCGCGTTCGGGCTGGTGCTGAACACCGGCGGCGACGTGCCCGCGGATGCGGCAGCCAAGGCTGCGGCGCTCGACGCGGCCCGCGCCGCAAAGGACTTCGCCGCAGCCGATGCGCTGCGATCCGAGCTCCAGGCCGACGGCTGGACCGTCGAGACCACCAAAGCCGGCACCACCCTCCGCCGCTGAGTCCCATCGGTCCCGTGCGCGACGGCCGCACATGCTGCGGGTGTGGCTCACGGTCCCGATTCAGACGCCGTCGCCCCAACCGGGGAATGCGGTCGGGTCGATCGTGATGAAGATCGCCTTCGCTCGCACACACACCTGGCCGTCGGGAGCGATCAGATCTCCCGTCATGAACAGCTTGCGTCCCTGGCGTGAGTCGAGGCGCGCCCGACAGATGAGCGGCACGTGGAGCGGGGTGCCGCCTTCGTAACGCACCGTCAGTTCACCGGTGAAGCCAGGCGTGCGAGTGGTGGTCAGCACGAAGCCGAAGACGTCGTCGAAGAGCGCGGACACCACGCCGCCGTGGCTGCGGCCAGGGGCACCCTCGTGGGCCGCACGCAGCGTGACCGTCGCCTCGATCTCGCTCCCGGTGCGGCGGATCACCGGATCGAGTCCCCACGGGCTCGATCGACCGCTCACCGGCCGATCGTCAAACCCTGTGAACTCGGTCTGGTCGTCGTCGGCGCCCCAGTCGTCACCGCGTTGGAACGAACTCGGTCGACGGCTTCGCGCCGGGCCGGCGGTGAGCCGTTCGGTCATCGCATCGAGTGCGTCGGTCAGGTCGTCGACGAGGTCGTCCTCGACGTGGTGGCCGATCAGCGCGTGGCCGACGTCGCGAATCGATCGTCCTGCCCGCGCTCGTCGATCGAGGTGCTCGGGAGCATGGAAACGAGCGTCGTCGTCGGAGGTGGGCGAAGGCTGGACATCGGTCATCGTGCAGGATGCTAGGAGGGCGGACTCGAGCGTGACGAGTGGCGCGCTTCGACGAAGGCCCTGCTCAGGCGCGGTCGGTGAACGGGCCGAAGCAGGTCGGCTCGTTCGCCGAGGGTGCGACGGCGCCGAACCGCTGCGACACTGTGGGCTCCGTGACAACGTTGATCGACCCTCGTGCGCGCTCGGGCGACCCAACCCATCCGAGCGTGCGGCCGGCCGGCCTCGGCGCGCCTCCAGTCATGGGCTACCAGCCGAGCCTCGATGGGGTGCGGGCGATCTCGGTGGTCGCGGTCCTGCTCTACCACGCCGGATTCTCGTGGATGCACGGAGGCTTCTTCGGCGTCGAGGTGTTCTTCGTGGTGTCGGGGTTCCTCATCACCTCGCTCCTGCTCGACGAGCGCGAGCGCTCAGGACGCGTCTCGTTGGGCCAGTTCTGGCTGCGCCGGGCGCGGCGCCTGTTGCCGGCGCTCGCGATGGTGCTCGTCGCCACCGGTGTGTACTCCTCCCTGTGGGGGAGTGCGCAGATGCAGTCCGACCTGCGCCGTGACTACCCCTGGGCGATCTTCTATGCGGCCAACTGGGGCCAGATCGTCGGCGGCGCGCAGTACTTCGGCAACCTGTCGCCGCTGCGGCACCTGTGGAGCCTCGCGGTGGAAGAGCAGTGGTATCTCCTGTGGCCGGTGGTGTTCCTCGGCCTCACGCGGCTGCTCTCGCGGGCACGTGTGCGTGCCGCGTCGCTGCTGTTGATCGCGATCGGCGTGATGACGTTCACGTGGTGGTCGGCCCGTGAGCCTCGGCTCACCGACGGCCGCGTGAACTTCCTGTACCTGTCGACGCTCACGCGTTCGAGCGGTCTGCTGCTCGGCGCCGCCGCTGCCTTCGTGTGGCGGCCGTGGCGCAGTCGACGCGCCGCGACGAGTCGGTCGTGGTGGTTGCTCGACCTCATCGGTGCCGCCGCCGTCGGCATCCTCGGGTGGCAGTTCGTCGATGCAGTGCTCACCGATCGGGCCATCTACCGGTGGCAGCTCGCACTGGTCACGGTGGCGTCGCTGGCACTGGTGCTCGTGGTGGTGCACCCTGCTTCGAAGCTGACTCGGCCTGCATTCGCCTTCAAGCCCGTCGCCGAGATCGGTAAGCGCTCCTACGGCCTGTACCTCTGGAGCTGGCCGGTGTCGGTGGCGTGTCAGGCGTACACCGGCTCGTGGGCGCGGTTCGGCATCGCCATGGGAATCACCGTGACGATCGCCGAGATCTCCTATCGCGTCGTGGAAACCCCGATCCGTCGCGGTGGGCTCGCACGGTGGGTGGCCGCTCATCGTTCGGTGCATTGGCACACGATCACCACGGCCGGAGTGATCGCCGTGCTGGCGCTGTTGGTGCCGCTGGT
>JAYUSX010000419.1:0-3144 GCA_043755475.1 Actinomycetota bacterium | reverse complement strand
GCGTCGAACCCGAGGCGGCGCTCCGCGCAGCGACTCGCAAGTTCCGCGCCCGCTTCGAGGAAGTCGAGCGCCTTGCCCGCGAACGCGGCATCGACCTGCACACCGCCGGGCTGGCCGTGCTCGACTCGCTGTGGGAACACGTGAAGGCGTCGGGCTGAACGGGCGAACCAGAAGCGTCAGGAGCCGGAGAGACGGCGGAAGGCGGAGCTGATCACCCCGACCGACGGCAACTCGGCACCGAGGTTGCGCGTGTTCAACCGATGGCACGCGAACTCGAACGAGGTCGTCGCCCGCCACGTGCTGAGCACCATGCCGCAGACGAACGCCGCTCCGAACGCACCGAGGCCGAACAGCACGGCCGTCGTCTGCCACGACGTCGGCAACACCTCGAGCACCACGTTCACGAACAGCCGGTAGGTGATCCCGGCCATCGGCAGCCACAGCAGCTTCGCGAACTCGTCCGACAGCGCCCCGATGCGGCGGGCAGCGCTGCGGAGGGACCCAACCACCATCACGTGCCCGATGCCCAGCCAGGCGCACCCGGCGAACAACACGGGTATCCGGTTCGACTCCTGCATGTGGAGCCCGGCGGCAATGCCGATCGGGCCGAGGAGGTAGACGGCGACGGGCAGGAGTGGCGAGGTCGACAGCGGCGACACCCGGCGTACGTTGAACGCTGCCCCCACCGTCCAGGCGAACCAGCCCAGGTATGCGGCCACCGAGGCGACGATGGTCGTTGCGCCGAACCAGGCATCCTCGTCGAGGGGGATGATGAAGTTCCGGGTCTGACCGAGATCGAACGACGGCACGAGGGCCGCGAGCAAGAGCATCTGCGCGAGCACCCCGCCAACCCAGCCGAGGGTGGCGATCACCGCCGCTCCGCGCACCGGCAGCAACCACCGATGGCGATGCCTGCCCGCCGAAGTGCCCACGGTGGCCGACGGCGACTCCAGCTCGGCAGCCCACCGCTCCCACACCTCGGGACCGACCTCGGTGCGCGAGTTCGGCCGAGGCGGCAGCACCGGTCCAGCGACGATCGGCTGCCCACCATCTGGTACACGGGACGGGGCGTCGTTCTCCACGACCGTTGATCGACATCTCCGATGCAGATCTTGATGAGAGTCTGTTCTGACTACCGTGTGTTTTCATGAGCGAAATCGTCAACATCGTCGGCCGTGAGATCCTCGATTCCCGCGGCAACCCAACCGTCGAGGTCGAAGTCGAACTCGACAGCGGCGCGATCGGCCGGGCTGCGGTGCCCTCGGGTGCATCCACCGGCGAGCACGAGGCTGTCGAGCTCCGCGACGGGGGCGAGCGCTACCTGGGCAAAGGGGTGCAGACCGCTGTCGGCTTCGTCAACACCGAGATCGCCGATGTGCTCCATGGCATCGATGGTCTCGAGCAGCGCCTCGTCGACGCCGAGCTGAATGCCCTCGATGGCACCGACAACAAGGCCCGTCTCGGGGCCAACGCGATCCTCGGCACCAGCCTCGCGGTCGCCAAGGCAGCGGCAGCGGAGTTGGATCTGCCGTTGTTCCGCTACGTCGGCGGGCCGAACGCCCACGTCTTGCCCGTGCCGATGATGAACGTCCTCAACGGCGGCGTGCACGCCGACAACAGCATCGACATGCAGGAGTTCATGATCATGCCGGTCGGGGCACCCAGCTTCAGCGAAGCCTTGCGGTGGGGCACCGAGACGTACCACACGCTCAAGAAGGTGCTCCACGACCGGAAGCTGTCCACCAGCGTCGGTGACGAAGGCGGGTTCGCCCCCGACCTCGCATCGAACGAGGATGCGATCAGACTGCTCGTCGAAGCGATCGGCAAGGCGGGGTACACCCCCGGCGACGACATCGCGATCGCGATGGATCCGGCGATGAGCGAGCTCTACCGAGATGGTCGATACCACCTTGCGGGCGAGGGAAAGGTGCTCGGCCCCGACGAGATGGTGGAGTACTGGACGCGACTGGTCGACACCTACCCGATCGTCAGCATCGAAGACGGCATGGCCGAGGACGACTGGGAGGGGTGGGCCACGATGTCGAGCGCATTGCGCAATCGGATCCAACTCGTCGGCGACGACTTGTTCGTCACCAACGTGTCCCGGCTCCGCATGGGCATCGACCGCAAGGTGGCCAACAGCGTGCTCGTCAAGGTGAACCAGATCGGCACCCTCACCGAGACGCTCGACACGGTCGAGCTGGCAACCTCGAACAGCTACACGAGCGTGATGAGCCATCGCAGCGGCGAGACCGAGGATTCCACCATCGCCGACCTCGCGGTCGCAACCAACTGTGGGCAGATCAAGACCGGTGCGCCCGCCCGGAGCGACCGCGTGGCCAAATACAACCAGCTGCTCCGGATCGAACAGCAGTTGGGCGAATCTGCCGCCTTCCGCGGCCGCAAGGCGCTCGCCCCGCGCTGATCCGTGCCACCACGAGCGGCAGGCCGCAGTCGCGGCGAGGCGATGGGCCGCGGTGCGGGTTGCCACCCATCCGCCGGATCGAGATGCGAGACTGGACGACGATGAGCAACGGACACACCACGAGTGCTGTGGCGCGCCCACGCGCCGGCACGCCGCGTGTCCGCGCCGCGCGCCCCGACGACGATCGTCAGCTCGTCACCGCCCGCCCCCACCGCTGGCTCGTCGGCGTGGCGGGGCTCGCGATCGTGACGGCCATCGTCGCCGCCCTGTTCGTGCTCCCGGTCCAGGCGTGGCTGCGGCAGGAAGACGAGATCCTCCAGAAGCAGCAGGAACTGGCCGTCCTCACCGAGGCGAACCGCAAGCTCGGCATCGAAGTCGATCACCTCGCCACGCCCGAGGGTGCGAAAGAGGCCGCTCGCGAAGAGCTCGGCGTCGTCGGGCCGGGCGAGGCGAGGATGTCGGTGCTGCCCACGGAAACAGGGCCGCTCCCGCTTCCGGCCGGGTGGCCGTACGACACGTTCAATCAGATCGTCGCCCTGCGCCAGACCGTGCCCGTCGAGGCCACGACTCCCTGACACATCGGCTGTCCGCTCCTTCGACTCGTGTGACCGTGTCGGCGGCGACAGGGATCACGTCGGGTGGCTAGTGTCCCTCTCGTTCGCATCCAGCGTCCGCTCTCACAGCGATCGCATCTCAGGGGGTTACACGTGGCCGGCAGC
>JAYUSX010000418.1:0-3155 GCA_043755475.1 Actinomycetota bacterium | reverse complement strand
ACACACCGGCCGTCCTCGCGGTGTTCCTGTGTGGAGCTCATCGGTCGGCCTGACGCCCAGCCACTCGTCGCGTCTCACTCGTCGTCGTCGGGAACGGTGTCGAATCCAGCGGCCGCGAGCCGCGCGAGCAGGGCATCGCGAACGCTCGTGCCCGGCTCGCGCGCCTTGTCGCCGGTGATCCGCCAACCGAGGCGGCTGGAGTAGAGCAACGGCGGGTCCTTCAGCCTGCCCGCACCAACCTCGACGACGCGCGCGAACAGCAACTCGTGATCAGCCATCGTCATCTGCTGGAAGATCTCGCACCGAAGCCATGCGACGCAGTTCTTGACGACGGGGAGCCGCGAATCCGCGAGCTCTTCCAGGTATTCGTCGGCGATGTACCGGAACTTCCGACCGGGGTAGCTGAAGTACTGCCCGACGTCCACTTGATCGCCGGCGAGGATCGACACCGAGAACTGGCCGCTCGCCACCATCAACGGGTAGGTGTCGTGCTTGGGAGACACGCTCGCCATCACGATCGGTTCCTCGAAGCTCACCTGCGTGACCCAGTGACTGCAATATGCCCGGCTCACGCCGTCATGATGTGCGCCCACCACCTCGACGCCCTTGATCATCTGGCCGAGGCTGCGCTTCAGGACGGGATCGATCATGGCGCCAGTCTGTCGGGTCCTCTCCGGCCATGCCTGATCGACAGCGTTCAGGTGACAGCACTCAGGTGACTGCGCTCAGTTGAGGTGGCGCACCCATGCGGCATGCTCGCCCGCTTCCTGGGCGAGCTCGACGAACGCCCCGCGCATCACCGACAGGGCATACATGCCACGTGGGTCCTTGTTGCGCACGTACTGGCCACGCAGGTTGTTGAGCATCCTGATCAGGATCACCCGCTCGCTCACCGGCCGCAGATGCAGCTCATCGAACGCATGGCCCTCCCCCACCAGTCGACTCCACGCGGCGACGATGCCCGCCCGGTCGTAGATCGCGCCGTCGTTGAACGCATCGCCGTACAGATCGCGCGTCGCCTCTCGAACGATGAAGTGGCTCGGGAGCCCGACGCCCACGATGGGCACATCGATCCGGCGGCCGATCTCGATCGCCACGACCGACAGCGTGATCGGGAGACCGACACCGCGGAGCAGCACCTGGTCGATGAAGGAGTTGCGAGGGTCGTAGTAGTCCTCGCGGTTCCCCGCCACGCGTCCGCGCATGACGGCCAGGATGCCGGTGAGCGATCGATCGACGCACATGTCGGCAAGCTCGTCGAGCCGTCGAACCACCTCGAACGCGTTGTCGTGACCGGTGAACGCTGCGGCCATCAACCCGCACGCAACATCGAGCGTGAGATCCGCCGGTGGGCCGGTGACAAGGGATGCGAACTTCGCCGCCGGGTCCATGGTGCAAAGGTACCGTCGACTACGTTCGCCCGGCATGTACCCCGGTGCCTTCGTGACCAGCACACCCGACAAGCCTGCGATCGTGATGGGCGGCTCGGGCTTCACCCAGAGCTTCGCCCAACTCGATGCGGCCGCCAACCGGCTCAGCCGTCTGCTGCGCGCCTCCGGGGTGAAGCCAGGCGATCACGTGGCGCTGTGCATGGAGAACCACGATCGCTACTTCGAAGTGGTGTGGGGGTGCCACTACGCCGGGGCGGTGTACACCGCGTGTTCCAGCCGGCTCACCAGCAGCGAGTTGTCGTACATCCTGAACGACTGTGCGGCGAAGGTGTTCATCACCTCGAAGTACAAGGCCGATCAGGCCGCCGAGGTTGTCGCCGACACGCCCGGTGTGGAGCTGCGGTTGATGCTCGACGGCACCATCGACGGCCACGAGAGCTACGAGGCGGCGGTCGCTTCCCACGAGTCGACGCCATTGCCCGAAACCCGGATTGCCGGGATCGACATGTTGTATTCGTCGGGAACGACGGGCAAGCCCAAGGGTGTTACCAAGCCGTTCCCGAACGAACCGCTCGAGGGGACGGCTGCCGGAGTCGCCGGCACGCTCGGCATGCTCTTCGGATTCGGCCAGGACAGCGTGTACCTCTCGCCGGCACCCATGTATCACGCCGCACCGTTGCGCTTCAGCATCGGCGCGATGGCCATCGGTGCAACCGTGGTCGCGATGGAGCACTTCGACGCCGAGCAGTACCTCCAACTCGTCGAGAAGCACTCGATCACGCACAGCCAGGTCGTGCCGACCATGTTCGTGCGGATGCTCAAGCTCGACCCCGAGGTGCGCACGAAGTACGACGTCTCGTCGTTGCAGTGCGTGATCCACGCCGCTGCCCCATGCCCCATCCCGGTGAAGAAGCAGATGATCGAGTGGTTCGGACCGATCATCCACGAGTACTACGCCGGTACCGAGGGCAACGGATTCGTGTACTGCAACAGCGACATGTGGCTCGCCCACCCCGGCACGGTCGGCATGCCGATCGGGTGCACGCTGCACATCGTGGGCGACGACGGCACCGAGGTCGCTCACTTCGAGAGCGGCACCATCTACTTCGAAGGCGGCGCCACGTTCGAGTACCACAACGACTCGGAGAAGACGGCGTCGTCTCGGCATCCCCTCGGCTGGAGCACGCTCGGCGATGTGGGCTACGTCGACGACGACAACTTCTTGTACCTCACCGACCGCAAGGCGTACATGATCATCTCCGGCGGGGTGAACATCTACCCCCAGGAGGCGGAGAACGTGCTCGTGACGCACCCGAAGGTGATCGACGTCGCCGTGTTCGGGGTGCCGAACGACGATTTCGGTGAAGAGGTGAAAGCGGTCGTCCAGCCCGTGACGATGCCCGCCGACGCCGATGCAGCTCGGGCGCTCGCCCAAGAGCTGATCGCCTTCTGCCGCAGCGAGCTGGCCGACGTGAAGTGCCCGCGCAGCATCGACTTCCGTGATGAACTCCCGCGCCACCCCACGGGCAAGCTCTACAAGCGCCTCCTGAAAGACGAGTACTGGAAAGACGCCGGCCGCTCCATCTGACGAGGGCCGCTCGATCTGACGAGAGAACGGAGCCCCTCGCTCGGGCGTGTGACACCCCTGTCGTATCGTGGACGGTGACGTCGTTCGGGTTGGTGTGACACCCCTGTCGTATCGTCAGCAGTACTTGTTCCGTGTTCCCCCGGGACGAACCATCGGACCCTTCGCGGGTCCCTCAC